>JAGZXV010000201.1 GCA_018378255.1 Clostridiaceae bacterium
GAGAAGAAAAATGCCGCCCAGATGGAAACCCTGCTGGACTATTCCTACAGCGGGGTGATAAAACTGGATGCGGAAGGGCTGATTACAGCGGTCAACCCTCTGATGGAAGATATTCTGGGCAGCAGGGAAGAAGAGCTTATTAGTAAGCGGATTACGGATGTGTTCGGAGATCTGGATGTGGACGCCGTTTACCAGGCCCTCAGTGAAGGAGAAGAATACTCTGCCTTCATAGACGCTAACCGGACGTCTTTATTCGGTGTTCTGGCCCCTGTGTTAATCGAAAACCGGGTGGACGGAGCCATTCTCACCTGCCATAAGATGAGGCGGCGTCAGTCTGTGGAGGTGGAATCTAAAAAGAAACGCCGTTTTGGCGGACAGATTGCCCTGGGAAAATTCCAGGATATCCTTCAGGAATCCAAAGTTATGCAGGAATGCGTTCATATGGCCAAACTTTATGCTCTTTCTGAAAAGCCGGTTATGATTATGGGAGAACCCGGAAGTGAAATCCGTTTGATCGCCCAAAGCATCCACAATTCCAGCCTGAGGAATGATGGGCCGTTTATGGATATTTCCTGCTGCGGTATGACCGGGGAAGACCAGACGGATCTGATTTTTGCCGATAAAGGGGCGGCGGCCCAGGTAAATGGCGGAACTCTGTTTATCGAAGATGTGGATCAGATGACGCTTGAGAACCAGTACCGGCTGTATCAGCTGATCAGGTATAAACGCAGAAACAGCAGGGACAGCCTGCAGGCCTCCCATACGGATGTCCGGGTGATGGTGTCTTCGGGCAGTCCGCTGGAACCTATGGTGGGCAATGGGCAGTTTCGAAAGGATTTGTACTACCTTTTAGACGGGTTAGTGGTGTCCGTTCCCCCGATCAGAAACAGGGAAGAAGATTTAAAGCAGAAGATCTCGGACTGTATTAAGGAAAGCTGTGAACGATATTCCAGATACCATGTGCTGACAAACGGCGCGTGGAGAATATTGATGGAATACGGCTGGAAGGGGAATCTGCTGCAGATCGAATCCTTTTGTGAGCGTTTGATTCTGACATCGTCCAGAAGATCCATTGATGAAATCGCTGTTAACAGACTTTTGCGGGAACTCTATCCTGAGGCGGAGGAAGAGACGCTTGCAGAGGACCAGATCTTTGCGTCAGCCTCCGAAACCAGAGAAGCGCAGAGGATTGTAAGAGCGCTGAAAAAGTACGGAGGCGACAGGATGAAGGCGGCTGCGGAGCTGGGGATCAGTAAAACTACGCTTTGGAGACGGATGAAGCAGTATGAAATTACAGAGGAAGGATGAGCTTATCATCTATTCCTTTGTTTTGGCAGGATTCCCGGCAATTCCCCCGATTTCCACAATTGTCCCCATCCCTTCTTTGCTCCATAATTTCATGTAGCCCTGGGGGTAGGAAAGGCGGATGCGCTGGCTGATATTTTTTAAGCCGATGTGGCGGCCAGAGCTTTCTACCTGATCATCGGTAATGCGGATGCGGAGTTCTTGCAGGGTTTCACTGGACATTCCAAGGCCGTTGTCTATGATGGAAAAGACCAGGGATTCCGTCTTCTTTTTTATCTTTATTTTGATTTTCAGTTCTTCCGGCGAGGAGAGGCCGGAGTGTGAGATGGAGTTCTCGATGATGGGCTGGAGCAGCAGGCGGAGCATGGGCATGGCGAGAACTTCCGGCCCATATTCCCAGATGACGTAAAACTGCTCTCCCAAACGGCAGGACTGGAGGTCGATGTAGTTTTTCGTGGCATCGATCTCTTCCCGGACGGTGACTTTTTTCATGGGTTCGTCCAATGCATAGCGCAGGAGTTCGGATAAGGCTGAGATCATATGGTTGGCCGGTGTGGGCCTGCGCCCGATTTTTAACACTTCCAGGTCAATGCTCTGAAGGGTATTGAACAGGAAATGAGGATTGAGCTGATACTGGAGAGCGGAAAGCTGTGCCGTGGACAGGGCATATTTCTTTGCATCCAGCTGGACTTTTAAATAGGTCTGCGACATGAACAGGTTGATGATGTTGTTGACGATATTCAAATAGGCATGATTTTTCATCTTCACGGGAGTGAGGGGCTCAAACTCCCCTTTTTCCGCATTTTCAAACAATTCTATGATCTGGAAGATCTGTTTATAATCCCTCATGGTATAAAAATACGCCAGGACAGAGGACAGAAGAATGCTCAGCAGACCGGCGGCCAATGTCAGCTTTAAGATGGTATTGCTCAATTTAAAGACTTCTTTCTGCGGAATGAGGGACTGATACCGCAGTTTATAAACTCCGGGGAAATCTCCCGAATTATAAAAATATCCGTCCACGATGGAATCGGCAGGCGCGTTATTTTCAAAAAATGAGGCCGCTTTGGGCAGCAGTTTATCGTCGGCATTGGTGAAAAGCACCTGCCCGTCGGAATCGGTGATGAAAAGACCTTGTCCGCTGTAAGAGGAGATGGATTCCAATAAGTTGTTAAAATAATCCTGGCGGATATTTACCGCCATCAATTCGTTGTATTTTAGTTTCTGGTAGACGGTGACTACTGGAATCGTGTGGGTGTCGAATTTGTTTTTCTTAACATTGCGCACTTTGATGGCGGTATTTCCGTCTGTTTCGGGCACTTCATCGGCCCAGGTGCTGTCGGCAGAACCCTGAAAGGTTTCCCGGTAGATGCCGTTTATAAAGTAAGGGCTTCCTGTAATGGTTAGGAAGACGGACTGAAGATAGGGCTTTGTACTCTGAGCATAATAAAGGCTCTGCATGGACTGGGCCAGCTTTTCCATATCGCCCGTACCAAATAAACCGGAACCCAGAGCGCCAATTAAGGCCAGGTGAAGGCGGGAATCAGCGTTTACGGACACTTTGTAGAATTCTAAGGTGCCGGTCAGTTCCTCCATATACTGGGCCATCAGTTCCGTTGTGGATCTGGTTTTTTCCCGGGCTTCGTTTTTTACCTGCATGTTGATATAAAAAATGGAGAGAAATCCGAAAATGCAGATAGGAACCAAGGTAAGACTGATAAACATTCTGAATTTGGAACAAAAATACTGGCGTTTCATAGGCGTTCGTCCTGTTCACGGAATTCCCGGGGAGTTTTTCCGCAGTATTGTTTAAAGGCGCGGGAAAAATTCTTAGGGTTGTCGTACCCCACCTCTGCCGCAACTTCATATGTTTTTCTGGTAACATCCCGCAGCAGTTCCGCTGCTTTTTCCATCTTCACATCCAGAAGATATTCTGAAAAATTAATCCCCTTTTTCCGCTTGAATATTTTAGAAAGATAGTTGGGGCTTAAACTCACCTTGACGGATGCGTCTTCCAAAGACGCGTCTTTATAGTGTTCATCCAGATAATCGGTGACCTGGTCTACAATCTGGTCATAATATCCGGCGAAAGGTTCATCGATCTTTTTAATGCCTTTTACCAAATCCAGATTTTCTTTAATATCTGTAAATACCTCAATGATATCCTCATATTTTACAGGTTTTAATATATATTCTTTCACCCCGAACCTGATAGCGGTACGGGCGTATTCAAATTCTGCATATCCGCTCAACAGCACAATATTGATCTGCGGATAATCTTTATAGAGCTGTTCGGCCAAAGTAAGCCCGTCCATCCTGGGCATGCGGATATCGCTCAATACGGCGTCCACGCAGCAGCGCTTGATATAGTCGAGGGCGCTTTTCCCGTCCGGCAAAACGGCGGCCACATTAAAACCCAGTTCTTCCCACGGATAGCAGTAGGCCAGCCCTTCCCTGATATTCTTTTCGTCATCGACAATGATTAAGTTATACACCTGATTTCCCCCTATTATGTAAAATGATAGATAATGATACCTTTTCGCCGCTGGCAGTTCTTTTCATAAAATGCATTTAATTATATCATGATTATATGAGATTCGACAATAAATGTAAAGCAACAGGAAAGTCAGTGAGGCTGGCGTGAATCATAACCCTGAGGGCTTATGATCACGCCCGGATTTGTGCCGGAGCCACAAATCCGAACCGTGGCTGGGAATCAGAAATTTTCAGCGCGTGCCTTCGCAACGCAAAATTTGCGCATCAAAACGCTCCGGTATGGAGGATTCGTATGAAGAAAAACAAAACGGCGCCGACGCCGAAAAAACAGTGGAAATTAAAGGATTTCAGAGGGCTTTTTTATATCTCGCCCTGGATTATCGGATTTTTATGTCTGCAGCTCTATCCATTTTTATCTTCGCTATATTATTCATTTACCCAGTATAATGTTTTGGGATCGCCGAAGTTCATCGGGCTTAACAACTATATCAGGCTGTTTACCATTGACCCTGATTTTAAAAAGTCCATATTGGTGACGCTGGAATATGCGGCCATTTCCGTTCCGGCAAAGCTTTTGTTTGCACTGCTGATCGCCATTGTGCTGAACATGAAATTAAGAGGGATTAATCTTTGCAGGACGATTTATTATATCCCTTCCATTCTGGGCGGAAGCGTGGCGGTATCCGCGTTATGGCGTCTGATGTTTATGTCCGATGGTATTTTAAATAAGCTGCTGGCTTTAGTCGGAATACCGGCTGTAAACTGGCTGGGACAGGGCGGTACGGCCATGTTCACCATATGTCTTTTGCAGGTGTGGCAGTTTGGTTCTTCCATGGTGCTGTTTTTAGCGGCGCTGAAACAGATTCCCATGGATCTGCATGAAGCGGCCAGCATTGACGGAGCGGGCCGGGGCAAACGGTTTTTCTATATCACTCTGCCCATGATCACGCCGATTATATTCTTTAACCTGATTATGCAGTCCATCAATGCCCTTCAGAATTTTACCTCCGCATTTGTCATCACCAACGGAGGACCGTTAAAATCCACTTATCTGATCGGTATGAAATTATATACGGAAGGCTTCAGCAACTTTAAGATGGGTTATGCGTCTGCGATCTCCTGGGTGCTGTTTGCCATTGTACTGGTATTCACCATGTTCATCTTCAAATCATCGGATGCATGGGTTTATTATGAGGACGGAGGTGACTTCTGATGAAGAGAGAAAAAAAATATAATGCGCCGGCTTATCTTTTGTTGGTTGCAATTGGGCTGGTTATTACGTTTCCTTTTATATGGATGATTTTTGCCTGCTTTAAGACAAATGCTGAAATCCTGGGATCTACCAAACTGCTGCCTTCTTCCTATTCATTTGATGCATTTATTAAAGGATGGAACGGCGTGGGGAATATTACTTTTGCCACTTATTTTAAAAATACGTTTCTCATGGTGGTGCCTACTGTGGCTCTCACGGTATTTTCCTGTTCCTTTGTGGCGTTTGGATTTGCCAGATTTCGTTTTCCTTTTAAAAAATTATGTTTTGCGCTGATGATTTCCACACTGATGCTGCCTAACTCAGTGATTATCATACCGAGATATCTGATCTTTAATAAGCTGGGACTTTTAAATACATATTGGCCGTTTTATCTGCCGGCGGCATTTGCCTGTTTTCCGTTCTTTATCTTTATGATCATTCAGTTTTTAAGGGGTGTTCCAAGGGAACTGGATGAGGCGGCCTATATAGACGGGTGTTCTTCTATGCGGCTGTATTTTAAAATTCTGCTGCCTCTGATTAAGCCGGCGTTATTCTCGGCAGGGCTGTTTCAGTTTATGTGGACATGGAATGACTTTTTCAATACCCTGATCTATATCAGTTCGGTAAAGAAATTCCCTGTGTCATTGGGGCTCCGCGCGTCCCTTGACACCGCATCCCAGGTGCAGTGGGATAAGGTGATGTCCATGTCGCTGATCAGTATATTACCTCTGATTGTATTATTTTTCTTTGCGCAGAAGTATTTTGTAGAAGGAATCAGTACCACAGGATTAAAAGGCTAAATCGTACAAAATACATAACAGTTCAGACGATGGGAAATGAGCCGTCTGAACTGTTGCCAAATTACCGCACAAGCGGCAGAAAAGAGGAATAGAAATGAAAAAAATAATCCATTTTGAAATTGTATCCAGATATCGCAAGGACCGGGAACCGGCAACCACAGCGGTGCCCTTTGGACAAGGAGAACTGAAACCGGAAGAGATCCGGTTTTTGACGGTGAGTGACGGAAAAAAACAGTGCCAGGCCCAGCTTAAAGCCACCGCATTATGGGGAGACGGTTCGGTAAAATGGCTTCTGGTTCATTTCCTGGCAGATCTTCCTGAGAATAGGGAAACAGACTTTTACCTGGAATTATCAACGGGGGGAATTGAGGCGGTACAGGAAAATACGGTAAGGATTTTACAGGAAGGGGAGAATACGATCCTGGATAACGGCGCTGTCCGTGTGGAACTGGCGGCTCCGGAAAGCTGTTATATGTTTGAGCGGATAGTTACCCCAGACCATATCTATGGAAGAAACGAGATCACAGGCCCTGTTCTGACTGACAAAGAGGGCCGGGAATATGTGATTGAACTGGATAACGAAGGCTGGGAGATCATAGAGAGCGGCCCTGTGAGGGCTATGGTACGGGCCAGGGGAAAACACCGCAGAGAGGACCGGAAATGGTTTGATTTTTCCCTGATCCTGACTTTATGGGCGGGAAAACCCTGGATGAACCTGGACTACCAGTTTATCAACTGTGAAGACGATCCGGATGCATCGGCGCGGAAACAGATGGTGCTGAACAATGAACAGGCCGGGCTTAAATATGATAAGGATTATCCCTATGAAGAGATCCGCTCGATCCGGCTGTCCATCCATCCGTCGGGAGAAAAACAGGGAGTAAAACACGGCATTTACACCTCCAGTTTTAACTTCCATTCGGAAAAAGCCACGGAGAAGGAAACGCTTTCAGAAGTGATCACGGCGGATACCGTAGTGAATACGGCCAATGAGATGTTTCCGGAAGTGCTGTTCAGCATATTCACAGCGGACTGGAATAATGAAAAATACGCTCTGGCCGCAGGCATCTATCAGGCATACCAGAATTTCCCCAAAGCGCTGGAGACGTCGGGAGACGGGATTGAGATCAATTTGCTGCCTGATACGGGACATCCGCTGAAAGTGCCGCAGGGAGTGGCAAGAACTTCCAGATGTTATCTCTATTTCCATGAGGTAGAATTAGATGACAGAATGCTGGTGGACAGGGCCCATCAGTTTGAAATGCCGGCTGTGCCGGTACCCGATGCTTCC
Organism: Clostridiaceae bacterium; assembly: GCA_018378255.1. Classification (GTDB taxonomy): domain Bacteria; phylum Bacillota; class Clostridia; order Lachnospirales; family Lachnospiraceae; genus CHH4-2. Next base: position 7,145 of record JAGZXV010000201.1, read on the forward strand.
TGTTATATGCAGTCCCGGGTGTTTGGGCAGTATGTTTCGGATCATTATCATTTTGCGACAGAGCGTTTTCTCTACCGGTATGTGGACTCCAGGGCCAAAGGGCTTGGAATGCTGAATTTCGGGGACGGACCGGAATGGGAATATATTAAACAGGGGCGTTCGAAAGGGGAACTGATCTGGATCAACAACGAATATGATATGCCTCATAATTTCATGATCATGTTGGCGAGAACCGGCGACCGGAGGTATTTTGATTATATGAAGGCGGCTGTGGAGCACTGGTATGATGTGGACCTCTGCCATTACAGCAACCAGCCCAACAAACAGGGGCTTTTGTACACACACAGCGTGGATCATATCAGCGGCCAGCCTGTGCCAAGCCATCAATGGGTGGAAGGGTTTTTGGACTATTATCATATGACAGGCAATCCCAATGGTCTGGAAGCGGCAAAATCCATAGGAGAAGGGCTTTTGGAATTGATGGAGCTGCCGATTTACCATACGACTGCTACAGTGGAACCAAGGGAAATCGGCTGGGCCATGCGGACCTTTGTGGCCCTGTATAAAGAAACTTATGAGGAGAGATGGCTGGATGCCTGCCGTCCAATTGTGGATGTTTACATAAAATGGGCGGAGGAACAGGGAACCTGGACGACCCCATATCCGGATAATTATCTGGACCGGGTTCCGTTCATGATGCATGTGGGAATCATGGGGATGTACCAGTTTTATGAAATCTGCCCGACCGAGAAGGTGAGAACCACCATCGTCATGGTGATCGGGGATATTATCCGCCATTGCTATATCAAACGGGCGGACATGTTCTTCTGCAAACAGCACCCATCTGTCCGTTTCCTGAATCTGAACGGCATGGTTTTGGAAAGCCTGGCCATCGGATATGAACTGACCGGTAACACCGGATATATTGAGAAAGGGCTTGGAATGTTTTCCTGGATTACGGTGGAAAACCAGCCGCCTATCTATGATTTCTCAAAATATAAGGAGAATGAATACACGGTAATTTACAACTGTCCGGCCGGACCAAAGCGGTGCGCCCAGACCCTGCTTCCGCTTCTGCATTATTACCGCTATGCATTTGATTTGGGTTTTATTAAAAACTAAGTAAAAAGTGATACCTTTTTGCGGCTTGAAGTCATATTTTGGAAATTTAAAACTTGTTATAATGATTTTATCAGGTAACAGTTCAGACATCGGGGGAATTGATAAAGAAAGCAGCATCAAGCCTGCTTGTAAGCTGCTTTCTCTATCAATTTTTACATCGGATGGACATCCGATGCTTCCTGACCGTTTTTTCAGTCAAGAAGATGAAACGTCTGACCGGTTACTTTATTAAAAATAACCTGAATTGGTTACAGGAGAAGAAAGTTGCCGTTTGACACGGCAGAAGGAGGTATTTATGAGGAAAATGAAACAGTTGGCAGCCCTGTCGATCGCGGGGGTAATGGCAGTATCAGGTTTAACCGGATGTTCCGGTTCGCCGAAAGAGACAGAAGCGCCGGCCACGGCAGCCACAACAGCGGCTTCAGAAGCTCAGACAGAAAAGGCAGCAGAGGGCGAGGCAGCTTCATCGGAAGCGGAATCTGCAAAAACAGAGGTTACCGGGGAACCGGTTACACTGCGTTTCTCCTGGTGGGGAAATGACGACAGACATGAGAGAACATTAAAAGTAATCGAAATGTATCAGGAAAAACATCCCAATATCACCATCGAACCTGAATACAGAGGCAAATCAGAGCGTGAAAAGGTTGCTACCGAGTTGGGAAGCGGCACCTGTGCGGATATTGTGCAGTTAAATCCGCCGTGGATGGGCGATTTTGTAGCCAACGGAGACTTTTTCGTGGATTTGGGCCAGTATGGTTTTGATGTGGAAGGATTTGATAAAAACTTAATTGAAGATTACTGTACCTATAACGGGACTTTAATCACCCTTCCCAGCGGTTTAAACGCCAGAACCTATCTGATGAACAAGACAAAACTGGATGAAATGGGAATCTCCTGCGATATGGACACCAAATGGACCTGGGATGATGTGGTCTCCATCGGAAAAACAGTTCATGAAAAGAATGCAGATATGTATTTCTTAAATGCAGATAAAGTGGATCTTGTGGAATTTGTAATGCGGCCTTATATCATACAGAAAACAGGAAAATTCCTGATCGATGACAGCTATGAGCTGGGCTTTGCAAAAGAAGACCTGAAAGAAGCGCTGGAGTATATTTCCAAACTTTATACAGAAGGAGTAGTTCTTCCTGCATCGGAAGGAAATACTTTCCTGAATGCGGTTTGGACCAATCCGGACTGGATTAACGGCAACCTGACATCTGAATTGTCCTGGACTTCCCTGATGGCCGGAGCCATTTCCGATTCTCAGGATACTTATGTGACGACAACTCTTCCTGTTAGGGCGGATGCTGTGGATACTTCAATTGTGGTAAAACCGTCCCAGTTATATGCGGTGGTTAAAACAAGCGAACATCCGGCGGAAGCGGCCGATTTCCTCAACTTCCTGTTGACAGATGAAGAGGCAGGAAAAGTGCTGGGCGACAGCCGTGGAGTTCCTCCTTATAAAGCAGTGCAGGATGTGTGCATGAATGAAGGCATTCTGGATGAGAAGATCATCATTGCTACCCAGTATGCGCAGGAAAATGCAGGTTTATATGAGAATACTGCTTCTACGAATGCGGAGATTACGGCTGTGCTGCAGGATGCGGTGGAAACGGTTTCTTACGATGCGTCCAAGGTGGATCAGGCTGTGGACCAGGCAATGCTTTTGATTGAGGATATTTTATCTACGTTGAAATAAGCTGGCTTTTTAAATTGCTGCCAGAAGTAACGCCGGGAAGGAGCCGCCGTTTTGCGGCCCACCCTGTATCCGGTGCAGACGGCCGGACCCTCAGACAGACGGGGACCCGCGTTTCACCGTTTGAGCTCATAGTTTCGGCCGGGGCATTTCTAAGACCGGAAGACGATAAAATTGAGGGGACCGATGACCTGAATCGAGAACTCCTGAAGGACTTCTCGATTCAGGTCATCTGAAAATCTGCCTTTGTAGGGCAGATTTTCCCCCTCAATTTTATCGCCTTCCGGCCTAAGAAATGCCGGCGGCCTGCAAAAATCGCTCAAACGGTGGAACGCGGGTCCCCG
>JAGZXV010000202.1 GCA_018378255.1 Clostridiaceae bacterium
TGGGGTGGGCTGGCATATCATCCGCAGCCGGCCGGAGGTTTTAACCGGCTTTGCAGGAGTGGTGTGCGGCCCTCATTCCAAAGACGGCCGGGACACGGGAGAGGAGCGCCAGAGAACCCTTGACAATGCGCGGGATGAAGAAAAATGGAAGGCGTACAGTTTAGAACGCTATCACAGGGACTGCGCCAATCCTCCGTCTTATATGAATGAAGAGGAATTGGCTGAGTTCATGGAGAATGCAAAGGAAAAATATGAAGAAACTCTGAATATGGAACTGTCGGAACGGCTGATTTCACCTAAAAAGCCATTTCCCGACCTGTCTACGGAAGAGGAGCTGATCCGGGAACTGGAGAAAATAGACCTGCCCTGCATTTTCTTAGGCGGCATGTCCGATCCCATATCCACCACGGCCAATATGGTGCGCACAGGCAGTGCGGTAAAGGGATCGAAGACCATTTTGTATCAGGATTCGGATCACGGGTTGTGTAAACGTTATCCCAAGCAGATTGCCAGGGATATTGATCTGTTTTTGCGGGAAAAAAGGGTGTTTGAATGAAATTATTTGTGCGGGATAAGGCATTTTACAGGGAAGTGGCAATGATCGCCATTCCTGTTGCCATGCAGAGCGTGATTTCCATAGGAATTAATATGATGGATACGGTGATGCTGGGATCGTTCGGCGAGGTGCAGTTGTCCGCATCCTCCCTTTCCTCCCAGTTCTATCGTATTTTCCAGGTCCTCTGTATGGGTATGGGGTTTGGCGCATCGGTGATGACCGCCCAGTATTGGGGGCGGCAGGATATTGGCAGCATGAAACGGATCATCACCATCATGCTGAGGATTGGGCTGGGACTGACGGTTTTCTTTACCGCCGTTACAACGCTGTTTCCACGCCAGATTCTAAGCGTGTATACAGAAGATATGAGAATTGTGGAATCCGGGGTGGGGTATCTGCGGATCATGGCTGTTACCTATCTGTTTTTAGGTCTGTTTAAAACCCTGACCATTGTGCTGCGCAGTGTGGGCGAGGTGAGGGTATCCCTCTATGCTTCCATGTTTTCCTTTGGAATCAATATTTTCTTTAACTGGGTGTTCATTTTTGGAAAACTGGGGGCTCCCAGGCTGGAGATCATCGGGGCAGCCATCGGGACCCTGATCGCCAGAATATCGGAGGCAGCGATCATAACCATTTATTTTCTGGTTAAAGATAAGAGGATCAACTATCAGTTCAAAGACTTTTTTCTGGACTGTTCCGGGGACATCAAAATGTTCATGTATTACAGCATGCCTGTGATTGTCAGCGATCTGATGCTCACTTTGGGAAATAACATGGCTTCCATCGTGATGGGACATATCGGGACTGCATTTGTTACGGCTAACGCCATCACCAATGTGGTGGTCCAGATCAGCACAGTATTTATCCAGGGGGTCAGCAGTTCCAGCGCGGTAATAATCGGCAATACGCTGGGAACAGGGGATAGAGACAAAGCATATGAACAGGGAGTAACCTTCCTGATGCTGGGAATCATCATAGGCGTAGCCGGAGGTGTGTTCATCGTGGCAGGAAGCCCGTTTATGCTGATGCTTTATAACATTACAGAGGAAACAAAGGCGGTGACCACGCAGTTAATGATGGCCATTGCGCTTATTGTAGTATTTCAGACGATCAGCAATGTGATGACCAAAGGGGTTCTGCGCGGAGGCGGTGATACCAGGTTTTTGATGGTGGCCGATGTGCTGTTTTTGTGGATCTTATCCGTACCTTTGGGGGCTGTTGCGGCATTTGTGTGGGGATTTTCTCCGTTTTGGATTTATGTGTTCTTAAAATGTGACCGGATTGTAAAGAGCATTCTGTGTGTTGGACGGTTTAGGACGAAAAAATGGCTGAAGGTGGTGTGAGGGCATCAGGTTTCAGCCGGAAATGGTTCCAGGCGCGCAGGGGGAGCTGAATTGTTTTCGACAATTCAACTCCCCCTGCGCGCCTTGCGTCCTTCGAAACGCTCTCAATCCCGTAAGTATCCGTATTTGATATTTAAAAATCCAAATAACGTAATTATTTTTAAGAAATACTCCACTATAATTCTACATTTTATACCGTTATAATATTGATAGAAGTATTTAAAACGCCGCATGGAACGGGTATGGAACCTCTGTATATGGGCGAATGATGTGATGGTATTTATGAAAGAGACAACAGAATGAGCAGACCGCATGGATTTCAGAGTGTGTTTGCCCGGTTTAAGGAGGAGTATTTTTGAAAAAGAGAAGATATGCAGGAATAATGAAAGCCAGTTTATGCATGACATGTGCATTTTTACTCTGGGGCTGCGCTGGAAAGAGCGAGGGCGGTTTGCAGACGCAGGAAGAAAGCGGATATGTGCTGGAGACTGAGAGATACAGCATGGAACCCTCCGGTTATCCCTCTGAACATGAAATGAATTTGACGGATCTATCGGTGTCCCGGGAACCGGAGGATACGGAATTTTATAAACTGGCTGCCGATATACCGAAATCTGAGGTGGAACAGTTTGCAAAACAGGTAAAACAGCAGTTTTTGATGCAGGACTGGGAAGCGCTGTCGGAAGAATTCAGCTACCCCATTACCATTGACGGGACCGTCTATCAAAATGAGGAAGAATTTTTAGCAGTGGAGTTCGGGGAAAATTTAAATCCTTATTTTTTTGTGGAGTTGAAAGAGGAAAGCTGCGAAAATATGTTCTGTAATTGGAGCGGAATCATGCTGGGTAAGACAGGCCGTGTCTGGATTGCAGAAGTCCTGAATGATGATTACTCGTCAAATGGCCTTAAAATAAGGGCGGTCAACGGGTTAACAGAATCATTTGGCCTGCCTGGAGGCGTCAGTATGACAGCTGATGAAGGCGATATCACTCCGGCTTCCATAAAACTTAAATTGGAAAATGAAACGGATTTAAATATTATATTCGGGGATGATTATGAATTGCTGAAATTCGAAGACGGCATATGGAAGGATTTACTGCCGGAAGATACTGCTTTTAAGAGCATTGCCTATACACCAAAGCGGGGGAAACCGGTAGTTTGGGAGGCGGACTGGAGCGGGCTGTGCGGCAGTCTGGAGGCGGGAAATTATATGATTGTGAAAACTGTCATTGACAGCGATGTTAAAGGAGATGACGGAAGATACCAGCGCGCGTTTAATTTCCTGATTGAAGATTAGAGGGGATTTGAACATTGAGAGATTGCTGGATCAAGCAGGTGAGACTAAGAGGTTCATTGACAGCTGCAACTATGGCTGAAAAAGAATGGGTTTAATGCCCAGGGCCATATAGAAAGAGGGGGCAAATGGATTTTAAAAGATACCAGTATATTTTGAAAGTATATGAAGTTGGAAGTATTACCAGGGCGGCGGCTGTTCTTTTCATATCACAGCCGGCATTAAGCCACTATATTGCGAAAGTGGAAGATGAACTGGGAGCCCCGATTTTTGACAGGACCACGAATCCCCTTTCATTGACCCGGGTTGGGGAGATCTATGTTGATGCGGCAAAGCAGATTCTTGCTATTGACGGGCGGATGAAAAATGATGTGCAGCGGGTTTTAAAAAATGAATGCGGAAAGATCTGTGTGGGCATGTCTCATGCCAGGGCCAGTTATTTTCTTCCCCATATGCTGCTGGACTTCCAAAAGAAATATCCGGATATTGAGGTCGTTCCGATGGAGGGCGGATATGCACAGGGAGAAAAATCCGTATTGAGCGGGGAAGTTGATTTTGCTATTATGCCGGGATCCGCCATAACTTCGAACCTGTCGTCAAAAATAATTTTAAAAGAAGAGTTAAAGCTGGTTTCCAACGAGGAACTGCCTCATAAAATTGGGAGAAGTGAGGACGAGGGGAAGCAGTTTTCTTATGTTGACATCAATATCTTGAATGGACATTCTATCATTATGCTGAAAAAAGGACACGGACTGAGAAATACGCTGGATATTATTTTTATGGAACATGGGATAAAACCCAACCTGGTTTTAGAAACCAGCGGCAGCGAGATCGCATTCCGGCTTGCTTCTTCCGGAATGGCGGCAGCAGTTGTTCCGGAATCAACGATTCTTATGACTCGGACCATGCGTGAACCTTATATTTATTCAGTGGGGGAGAATGGCATTTACTGGAATATCGCTGCGGTGTACCGGGACTGGAACCGTCTGAGTAAACCGCAGCGTGATTTTATAAAAATACTGCAGAATTGTTTTCATAAAGGGGCAAAATAAGAGATAGGGGACCAGAAATGGTCCTTTTTTGCATTTCATAGAAAAGTCCGGCCTATGGATTAAAACTGCGATTCAATCGGCCTCCATGCAAAAAAAGTTATGGGGCATATAAATATCAGTATTTTTCAAGATTGTATCTTTTTGATAAAATAAGTGCATAAAAGAGAACGTTTTCTGTAAAAAATATCTTAAAAATAATGATTGGGAGGTTTTGAATATGGATAAGTTAAATTCCTATAAAATTATGGGGGTTCCGTTAGGCTGGTTTGCAGTCCTGTCAGCTATCATTATGGGTTCTATGTACATGGGGGGTTTAGGAACTGATATTCTGTCGACCATAGCGTATCTGGCGGTTCTTGGCGGCATTTTTATGGAAATAGGCAACCGCATTCCGATTTTTAATAAATGGATAGGCGGAGGATCCATGCTTGCGATCATGCTTCCGTCCTGGATGGTATATGTACATATTCTTCCTGAAAAATACATTGAATCAGCCACTCTTTTATATGATGAAATCGGCTGGCAGACATTTTTTATCTGTTTATTGATGGCCGGTTCCCTCATTGTAATAGAGCGCAGAACATTGATTAAATCACTGGTCCGTTATATTCCGGTTGTTTTGGTCGGCGTTGTCACCGCAGGTATTTTCGGGGTGGTGGTTGGAACCTTGCTGGGCTATAGCATTTCCGACCTGCTGGTTATGTATGTCCTTCCGATTATGGGGGGCGGAAATGGTGCCGGAGCCATTCCGATGAGCCAGATTTATGCCCAGGTTACTGGCGGGGATAAAGACAGTTATTATTCTGTGGCGTTAGCGATCCTCACTCTGGCAAATGTACTCTGTATTATTGTTGCGGCTCTGCTCAGTGGTATCGGCAATAAATTTACCTCTCTGACAGGGGACGGCAAAACTTTGATGAGAAATGAAGGCAAAGAAAAGGTTACTGATAAAGAAACAGCCCTGCCTAAACCAACCATGCAGGATGTAGCCAGCAGTTTTCTGTGGGTAGGCGCAGCTTACGGTCTCTCCTGTCTGTGTGCGAAGGTTTTATTTCCGACAATCGGCGGGATTCCCATTCATCAATACGCCTGGTTCGTTGTATTAATCGCTTTGGCAAATATTTTCAATCTGGTACCGCTCAGCTGCAGAAGCGGCATCAAAATGTTATCGGATTTTATGGTAAAATCTCTTGGAGCTTTTGGATTTGCGGCAATCGGTATTGTCATGACAGACTTTGGCGAGTTTATGATAGCGGCAACAGATATGAAAAATATGATTATCTGCCTTGCTGTAGTGGTCGGAGCAACCGTCGGCACCGCTGTTTTTGGATGGATTGTAGGTTTTTATCCTATTGATTCTGCGATAACGGCAGGGCTTTGCATGGCTAACCGCGGTGGCGGCGGCGATCTGGTTGTTTTAGGGGCGGCGAACCGTCTGGAATTGATGTCATACGCGGCAGTTTCATCCCGTCTTGGCGGAGGGCTGATCCTTGTGATTGCTGGGCTTGTGTTCTCAATCTTGTACTGACACGGGTAAAAAGACGTTTATTAAAAAGGAGACAGTAAAATGGAACATAGGAGTGAAATAAAACTTGAAAATGTCCGGGCTAATGCGGTAGGAAAAACTTTGAGCCAGGAAGAGATGAACCGGTTTTCAGCCGGAAGAGAAGAAGAGAAAATGATTCCCACAAGACACGGAGAAACCCATGTGTTTGTCTATTACCCGCAGGAACAGAAGGAGAACTATCCTGTTATGGTCAACCTCCATGGAGGCGGATTTGTGAAAGGCCATCGTGACCAGGATGTTGTTTACTGTCGGAATATGTGCCAGAATTCGGGCTATGTAATCATCGATGTAGATTACCATACGGCGCCGGAATACAGATATCCGTATGCAGTCGAAGAATGCTATGATGTTATAAAATATGTGGCCGAACATCCGGGAGAATTTATGGCCGACATAAATGTGCTGGTTGTGGGCGGCCACAGTGCAGGCGGGAATCTGACATGCGGAGTTGAATTTTTAGCATTGGAAAGCAAAGCTTTTAAGCCGACCCAGCTAATTCTGGACTACCCACCAATGGATTTTACAGCACCTGTAAACGAACGCCGTTTTGCCTATGCTCCTTTCATCCGGATTCCGGTGGAGCAGGAGGAACAATATTTAGAATGGTATATTGACAAAAACCGCAGAAAAGAGCTTACAGCCTCTCCTGTTTATGCAACAAAAGAAGAGATTGAGAATTTTCCGCCGGTATTAATGATTCTGGCGGAGGAGGATGCATTGAGTTATGATGCGGAAAAATTTGCTTTTAAGCTGATCGATGCAGGCGTAACCGTATATGCCAAAAAAGTAAAGGGAAGCGGCCATGGATTCACGGTCAGGAGAACCAGGGGATTTGAAATTGCTGAGGAGATGATTTTTGAGGTGTTGGAGAAGCAAAAAAGGTTGGGGAGGGGATAGGAAAACTGGGATTTTGGGGAGAAAGTTACGCAGAAAAGCGGGGCGGGGGGACGGACTGGATGGTTGGGAGCGGATGGGCCAAGCGGAATTCTTCGGTGATGAAAACCGGCTTCCAACCGTAAGTGAAACTAAGGCTGCAGGGATGGAAAAAGACGGTCCGATGCCCAATCACGGTAAACTCTTTATGGGACTTTACCGTTCAGTGGGCATCTCAGCAGCCTCTTTGGTTTTCAGTTTCTGCCCGTCTCGTATAATAAGTTTATAGCCAAGTAAAACAGGCTATAGACTTATTTTTTTTGGTATAGATGTAAGGATACTCTATGATGTCATATCAGGAGGAAGCTCCTCCAGGATTGCTGGTTCCTCCTTATCCCATCTATACCGCTTACAAGTTACTTTATACCAGAGCTTTTTCCATCCCCGCGGCCTAAGTTTAACCAGACGTCTTCCGGAACCGTTGGATTCCGGCGGGTCCGGCCCATTTAAAAAGCCTCGCCCCGCCTTTGCTGTCTCGTCCCGCTTTCCTGCTGGTTTTCTCCGGTTCTGGTTAATTAAATGCAATTTTGCAAGGAGTAGGCCAATTTTAACATCAACCCTCAAGGCATTTTTGAAAAAGCCTTCACGTTTTACTGTCAATCCCCAGGTCATTTACATCAAATCTCCATGTCACGATCCGCATAAAAGTCCAAAATCTTTTTTTATCCTTAGAAAAGCCTGCCCCAGCGTCCCCTTCTTCTCGGCGTTATTCCCGCCAACATGTTAAATATAAATTTTCTTTCATCTTGACATTTTTAAATTGATATGTAACAATAGTTATATATCAAACGTTACATAACGAATTTCTGTCAGAAAGGAAACTTATATGCCGCCCAAAGCAAAAATAACGAAAGAAATGATCTTGAATACAGTTCTGGATATTACGAGAGAAGCAGGATTTGAAACTGTAAATGCGAGGAATATTGCGGCCAGGCTTCAGTGTTCCACCCGGCCGATTTTTACTTGTTATGAAAACATGGAGGAATTAAAAACTGAATTTTTGGCATTCGCATATGAGTATTATGAGCAGTATGTCATCAATTACCGCAATATTGTTATGGCCAGCCCATATTTGATCCTGCCTCTTTCTTACATCGAATTCGCCCAGGAAGAGACACATTTATTTAAGCTGCTGTTTATAAATGACATGGATCTGGATATGGCAGGGGCGAAGGACTTTTATAAAGAAATCGATAATGAAAAAAGGGCGAAGCTCTTTTCGGAAGACATTGGTATTGAGCTGACGCGGGCAAAAGTGATATTTTTGGACCTGTTTCTTTATACCCACGGCATAGCCGTTTTAGCGGCAGGGAAAAAACTGAAATTCGATAGAAACAGCGCTGAGAAAATGCTGGACAATGTATTGACGGCTTTTATCAGGCAAGAACGTATTCCTGTATAACGCATTATTTGCGCAAAAAGCGCTCCGGCATGGAGGATTAAAATGAAAACAAACCAATATTTAATTGATTTTTACAATAATTACGACGAAGACAGCCGGCTTGGCATAAAGCATGGATCAGTGGAGTTCCTCACCACGATGCATTACATTGAAAGATATCTGAAACCTGGCAGCCGTGTGATTGAAATCGGCGCCGGAACCGGCCGTTATTCCCATGCGCTGGCGCAGCAGGGATATACCGTTGATGCGGTGGAGCTGGTTGATCATAATATAGAGATTTTCCGCATGAATATCCAGCCCGGAGAGAAGATAACCATCACTCAGGGCAATGCTGTGGATTTATCCGCATTTCCAGACAATGAATATGATATTACACTGCTGTTAGGCCCACTGTATCATCTTTACAGCACCGAGGATAAACAAAAGGCTCTTGAAGAAGCGATCCGGATAACGAAACCGGGTGGAGTGGTTTTTGCCGCATATGTCATATCTGATGGCTGTCTCCTTGATGAAGGGTTCAAACGGGGCAATATCAGCGTTGCCGGATATATTGAAGACGGTTTGATTGATGCCCGGACATTTGCAGCAGTGTCCCAGCCAAAGGATTTGTTTGAACTCGTCCGTAAAGAGGACATTGACAGGTTGATGTCTGTATTTCCAGTAACCAGGCTGCATTATGTTGCGGCGGACGGCTGTTCTTTATTTATGCGTGAGGCAGTGGATGCGATGGATGACAGCACATTTGACCTATATTTGAAATATCATTTTGCGGTTTGTGAGCGTGAAGATTTGCTTGGGATTACCAGCCATGCAGTCGATATATTCAGAAAATAAAAAATAATAGAATAACCTATGTGAGGCGGGATGCCCACATCCCGCCAAAAACCGCATGATTGCCGCAAAGCTGAAGCAGACGGGCTTGTCAACGACGGCTGGCTCTGCTATTGTTTGCGAGTTCTATGCTCATTTGGCGTAGCAGTTTAGATTTCTCGCATAAAAATAGTATCCATATCTCCGCCATAACTTTTCAATTCATCAATTGGTTTAAAACCACATTTTTCATAAAAGCCTTTCATATCTGATGGAATATAGACTTTTGCAAATCCCTGCTCTTTGGCATATTCAATAGCGGTTTTTATCATTTTGTGACTCACTCTTTTTCCTCGTGCTCCTTCGTCGACGAAAACGCTGCTAATCCATGGAGAATACCGATTTTCTGGGTAATAATCTTCCTTCAAAAAAGAGCAATACCCGATAATATGATTGTTCTCTGTCGCTACAAAGAACGCTTCCCAATCTGTAAATCTGTTTTCTCTTAACATGCCTGCTATATGCTTACCTGCACTCCACGAACAATGTTCAGCAAAATCTATTGCCTTTTTCCAAAGTAAGTTACCATATTCTAACTGTACTATTTCCATAACAACATCCTCCTATTATAAATGCAATTTCTGTTATAGCGCACTATAATCGTATCTTAGTTAATTTCATTTTACCATCTACTTGTGGACTTTACCATACATTCGCAGGGATACCCATTTAGAAAATTAACAGAGGGTTTGGGAAATTTCCCAACAAGTCATTTTTACGGAAGTGAGTATCCGTTTCCAATGTTTGCTCTTCTAAAAGCTACGTCGAAAAATCCGGAAAAGAATGGAATGATAAATGAAAAGATATAAGAAAAGCCTTGATTTAATCTACTTTTTTGCGATATCTATAAACACTTATAAAGGATTTTACAACGCTTTAGGGGCTTCTAATCAATAAAAAATAGTGTCAGTTTTAGTTTGTACTATGGTACTCATGTAAAGACAACAAGGCTGGAAAGGCTGATGAATAGGGAATTTAACGGCTCTTTCCATCTTACGCTGTAAAATGTTTACAGGTCATGATTTGACCCAAATCCCGCCCAAATCCCGCCCAACTTCACAAAAGTATGTTGCAAGAACTTTTAGCACAGAACGGAGCCGATACGCGCAAACTCGCATGAAATCGGGAGCTTTCGCATGGCGGTATAAAGTCTTATACGGTCTGCTGAGCTGTTTTTTACTATTTGGGTAATAAAAAATAACCGCATATTAAGTTACTGCTTTCTGCAAGACTTTGCGGCTGGGACGGGCAAAATCTTGCAGAAAATCAGGGC
>JAGZXV010000203.1 GCA_018378255.1 Clostridiaceae bacterium
TCAAAGTCAGCGATTTAGGGAGCCTGAATTGAGAATTTCTTCAGGAATTCTCAATGAATGCTCCCGGTACCCTTCATTTCCCTTTCTTTCAGCCCTAGAACTGCCCCGGCTGGAACCATGAGCTGGAATCGTGAACCGTGCTCCGGCCTCCCGCAAACCAGGAGCCGCGTCCGGTGAGAAACCACCCCCACCCGCCCGGTCCGATGCCCCGCCTCCGATCCCTGGACTCACGGCGTTACTTCTGCCAATAATTCAAATAAAAATTTACCTCATCTTAAAAATACTTTTTGTTACCCCAAAGATTACTTTTTTTCAAATCCAGATATTCGTTATACGCCTTTTCCAGTATCTGCTTCTCGTTGGAAAACTTCAGCAGATGATAGGCTTCGTAAAATTTATAGTATCCGGAATCAATAAAGTATTCTTCCCGCTGTGGTTTGCTGTAATAGCTGTCTGCCATCATCAGATACCAGTGCACGTCTTTCTCCACAGTATCCTGGGGAGTGTTAAAAGAGTACTGGCTCTTTCCGATGTACTTGATAATGGATGCGCTGACCCCGGTTTCTTCTTTCACCTCTCTCAGCGCCGTCTCTTTAAATTCTTCTCCTGCTTCTACAGTTCCTTTTGGCAAAACCCATCCTTCATATTTGTTTTTATAATTCTTATATAAAACCAGAATCTTACCTCGAAATATAACCACACCGCCACAGCTCGTTGCTTCTATCATTGCAATCCCTCCTGAGTTTAACTGGCCCGGATCTTTGCTCCGGCGCCCAGTTGCTGGTGTGTCTTCATAGACTGGTTTTAGTATACCTCGTTTTATTTTTATTTGCAAGCACTGTATAAAGCCACCTGTTTAAGAAAGATTTTCCTTATAACCGTTCAGACAGCAGGAAAGTTGATTGAAGAAACAGCTTCAAACCCGCTTATAAGCTGCTTTTACAACCAGCTTTCACATCGGATGGACATCCGATGCTCCTTGGCCTGCTTTTTCGTCCAGGAAGATGAGCCATCCGGACTGTTACTTTTCTTTCATTCCGAAAAACAGCTTTTCAGGCGTGATGGGAAGTTCCCTGACGCGTACTCCTGTCGCATTATAAATCGCCTGGGCAATGGCCGGAGACGGCGTATTGATGACGATTTCGCCGATGGACTTGGCTCCAAAAGGCCCGGTGGGTTCATAGCTGCTTTCGAATTCCACCCGCACGGTTCCCATATCCTGACGGGTTGGGATCTTATACTGCATGAAGGAATTCTGGGCCAGCACCCCTTTGTCCGAATATGTGATATCCTCGTACAATGCCATTCCAATTCCCTGGACAATGCCGCCTTCTGTCTGGACACGGGCCAGATTCGGATTGATTACGGTGCCGCAGTCCACCACTGCCACGTAGTCGATCAGCTCATAAGCCCCTGTTTCCTTATCCACCTCGACTTCTGCCATACCCACCATAAATGGAGGCGGAGATACTGGTGAGGTATGGGATTCACATGCTGATAAAGCGTCTTCATTAAAACACATCACCCGGTTGCCGATCTCTTTTAAAGAAATCTCTTTGCCGCTTTTTGGCTGAAATACACGCCTGCCGTCAAATTCCAGGGTTTCCCCGTCACATTCCAGATATTCTGCTGCTTTTTTTATTATCTTCTTTTTCAGGCTTTCACAGGTCTTGACAACCGCCATGCCGGTCAGATAAGTGGTGCTGGAAGCATAAGAACCGGAATCGTATGGAGAAATATCCGTGTCCACGCCATGAACAATGATATCATCGATGTCACAGTCCAGGCAGTCTGCCGCCATCTGGGCAAGGATGGTATCACAACCGGTTCCCATATCCGAGGCGCCGATCATCAGGCTGTAAAAGCCGTCGTCATTTACCTTGATTGCCACAGATCCCACATCCACTCTGGAAATAGAAGATCCCTGCATGGCCATAGCGACGCCGATGCCGCGGACTTTTCCATTTCCCATATCCCGGCATGGATATTTTTCATCCCAGCCGATCATTTCTTTTGCACGGGCCAGACAGCGGTCCAGCGCACAGCTGTTCGCCCTCTCGCCATAGTAAGCAGGCATGATGTCGCCCTCTCTCACCATATTGAGTTCTCTCAGTTTAACCGGGTCCATCTTTAATTCTGCCGCCAGTTCATTGACCGCTGATTCTACGGCAAAAATTCCCTGGGTGGCGCCATAGCCCCGGTATGCGCCTGCAGACATAACATTTGTATATACAACATCATATGCAAAACGATATGCCTCTGTCCTTCCATACAGCGGAATGGACTTATGCCCCGACAGACCGACCGTAGTCGGCCCATGTTCACCGAATGCCCCGGTATTGGACAGGGTATAGACATCCATCGCCCGGATCACTCCATCATGTCCGGCTCCGATTTTAACCGTTACTTCCATCTCATGCCTCGGTGAAGACGCAATCTGGGACTCATAACGGCTATAGATAATCTTAGCCGGTTTTCCCGTCTTAAGAGTAACAAGAGCCGGATATACCTCAGTAACCACTGTCTGTTTTGCCCCAAAACCGCCTCCGATTCTGGGCTTTAATACCCGGATTTTGGATTTCGGAATGTCTAATGCGTGGGAAAGGATTCTTCTCACATGAAAAGTGACCTGGGTGGAAGAAACCACGTTTAAACGCCCATAAGTATCCATATAGGTATAGGTTCTGAAAGTTTCCATCATAGCCTGCTGATTGGCTTTTGTATGGTAGGTCCGCTCAATCACCACATCACAGTTCTTCATCACCTCGTCCACGTCCCCGTGTTCATCGCTGGCAGCAGCACAGAGGTTTCTCTTGTTATGCGCCCCCACAGGAACCCTGCTTCTCCAGTTTTCCTCGGGATGGATCAGAATATCATGGTCTTTCGCCTTATGGAAATCCAGAATCGGCTCTAAAACCGTATATTTCACTTTTATCATTCTAAGGGCCTGTTCTACCACTGCTTCCGTTTCTCCGGCCACAATTGCAACTGCATCCCCTACAAATCGTACTTTTTTATCCAAAATCAGTCTGTCATATGGGCTTGGCTCTGGAAACGTCTGCCCCGCCATAGTAAAACGCTTTTGCGGAACATCTTTATAAGTGAGAACGCAGGCGATGCCCGGAATTTTGCAAGCCATATACACATCGATATCATCTATGATCGCATGGGCATGAGGGCTGCGGAGTATTTTTACCACCAGGCAGTCTTTGGGGGCAATATCATCCGTATACACTGGTTTTCCTGTCACCAGAGCCATCGCATCTTTTTTAATCAGGGGTGCGCTGACCGCACGCAGCTTTTTTTCCATCTTATTGTCCCCCTTTCCTGTCCAGATATTTCTTAACAGCCCGAAGCTGTCCCATATATCCGCTGCACCGGCAAAGGTTTCCGGTCAAATATTCTTTAATGTCCTCTTCTGTAGGGTTTTTAAGTTCCTTTTCCATGGCCAGCACGTTCATAATGAATCCAGGGCTGCAGAATCCGCACTGTTCCGCCCCTTCACCTGCCAGAAAACGGCCGAATTCTTCCGCCTCTTCCTGAAGCATCTCCAGTGTGATCACAGAATGGCCGTCCACCCTGGCCGCTAATGTGGAACAGGAAAGAACCGGCTTTTCGTCTACCCAAACGGTGCAAAGGCCGCAGTTGGACGTTTCACATCCTCTTTTTACACTATAACACCCCTTCGAACGCACCAGATCCAGAAGAAGGGTATCCGCTTCTATTTCAGCCTTTGTAGGCAGTCCGTTTAAAATAAATTGAATCGTCATATCTCTACTCCGCCTCCCTGATCTGATCCATCAAACGCTTCAGATAGATCTTAGTCAATTCCTTACGGTATTCGGCGCTTCCGCGCAGGTTGGTTCCAAAATTATACTGGGACACAGCTTGTTCTATCAGTTTGTCCAAGTCCTCACCGTCATCTATTTTAACCAGCTTTGCACAGGCTGGTCTGGCTCCAACTGATAAATACCATCTGGAATTCTTTTTTCCCGCCGCACAGGCGATCAGAGGAAAATCTGTTTTCGTCTGCCGCTGGGTCACATAAGCAGCTTTTCTTCCGTCCTTTTTTATGATGACCCGCACTAATATATCATTGTCATAGGGCATGGAAACAAAATTTTTAAGAGACACAATCCCGCCTTTATGTAATTCAACATAGGAATCCAGGGCCAGCAGACAGGTAATGATATCGGAAAAACCAAAGCGTCCGTAAACACTGCCTCCCACGGTGGCGCTGTTTCGGAACTGCACTCCCACAATATGACGGGTGCATTCTTTAAAAACCCCGTTAAAATATTCATTCAGGCCTTCATGGAGTTCCAACTGACGCAGTGTACACATGCATCCAATGGAAAACAGTTCATCCGTTTCCCTGATCTCGTCCAATTTAAGTCCTGACAGATCTATGATCGTCTGTTTATTGATGTTTTCCATCTTCAGCCACATCATGCCTCCAACCACGATCCCGCTTTTTTTCTGGTTCAGCTCCCAGGCTTCTTCCAGACTTCTAACTTTGACATACGATTTCGCCTTAAACACGATAATCCTCCTTAGGTTTTTCGACAAAAATTAACAGGTGTATTATAGCATGAATACACCTGTTTTGACAAACATCACTTTATTTTATTCATAATAAAACTCACCTTGAAAAATAGACATCAAAAATACTCCTTGCAATGGGTGCGGCAGCCTTACCTCCGGAACCTCCCTCTTCCACTATGACGGTCACCACCAGCTGAGGATCGTCAACGGGAGCAAATCCCGTAAACCATGCATGAGTTTCTTTCCCGGTCTCAAATTCGGCGGAACCCGTCTTTCCCGCCACCGCATAGGCGTCGGTTCTGACACCTGAACCGGTCCCCTCCGTAACCACGGATCTCATAAAAGAAGTGAGGATTCCCGCTTCATCCGCACTCATCAGGCTGCCATAAGATGCCGGCATGAATTTCTTAATTTCCTCCCCGCCGATACTCTCCACATGATCGATCAGATATGGCTTCATCAGCGTTCCCCCGTTGGCAATCGCTGCCGTAATCAGCGCGTTATGCATCGGCGTCACCTGGGTCTGCCCCTGTCCGATAGAAGTTTGAAGAATATTCCAGGTGTCCGCTCCCGCCCCCATCACGTAGGAACTTTTGCTGTAGGGAATCGAAAGAGGGAGTTCCGAATTAAACAGGAGTTCCCCTGTCAGCCCCTTCAATTTTCCCAAATTTAAATTCAGCCCAAGATTGGCAAAGGCGCCATTGCAGGAATTGGCAAAGGCCAGTTGGAAATTCTGTGGCCCATGGGCCGTTTCATGGTAACATTTGATCGTATAATCCTCAATTTTAAAGTATCCGTCACAGTCAAATGTATAGTCGTTATATCCGGTGGGATTTTCCCTGATATACTCCAGTGCCGTAACTATTTTGAACGTGGAACCTGGCGGGTACAACCCCTGTGATGCCCTGTTCAGCAGCTGGCCGCCGGTATTGTCCGAAGAGATGAGAAAATCCCAGTCTGCCGCCAGAGTATTGGGATCATAATCCGGTTTGGAAACCATAGCCAATATCTTTCCCGTATCCGGTTCCATCACAATCACAGCGCCTTTTCTGTCACCTAATGCCGCAGAAGCAGTCTGCTGCAG
Source organism: Clostridiaceae bacterium (assembly GCA_018378255.1). Lineage (GTDB taxonomy): Bacteria > Bacillota > Clostridia > Lachnospirales > Lachnospiraceae > CHH4-2. The sequence goes on from JAGZXV010000203.1 coordinate 5,630, forward strand.
TTCCACATCCAGTGTTGTCACAATATTGTCTCCAATATTTTTCATCCCTGAAAGCTCATTCACCGCCTGCTCAATTAAATTGACATGGGAAGACAAAAGATAGAAATTCCCCAGCGCTTCCAGCCCAGTCTTTCCTTTGCTGGAATAGCCCACAATATGGGCGAACAGAGATCCATATGGATATACCCTGTTTTCCTTTCCATCCGCATCCACATCCGTCCGGGCCAGCACCGTACCGTCATTGCTCAGAATTTCTCCTCTGACAATCCGGTCAGCAAAACTATCCAGCCTGGCATTGTAGGAATTGTTTATCACATCTTCACTTTTAAACTGCAGGAAATATACAAAATAGCAGATCATTGCCAGAAAAATGGCAACAACTACATAAGTCAGGATTAAAATATTGTGATTTGCCTTAGGAGTCTGTTTCTTCTTCGTCTTCATATTCATCCTCTTCATTCCGCTTTAAAATATACAGTCCCTGAATCACCTGAAACAAGATAAACGTGCTTAAAACTGAGCTTCCTCCATAGCTGACAAGAGGAAGGGTCACTCCAGTGGAAGGGATAAATTTAATCACGCCTCCTACGGTCAAAAACACCTGAACAATGTATACAATACCTAAACCAAAGGCAATCAGCTTGTAAAACACTGCCTGCATGCGGTTTGCTATCATCATAAACTGCAGAAAACATCCAAGGCAGATCAAAATGACGCAAAGCGCAAAAATCCCTCCCATCTCTTCTGAAATAGCCGCAAATACAAAATCCTTTTCCACAACGGGAATTTTTTTCGGCATCCCCTGATAGAGCCCCATGCCAAACCAGCCGCCCGTACCGATGGCAAATAAGGACTGGGTAATCTGATACCCCTTATTATCAATATCCGCCCACGGATTAATCCAGGCCGATACTCTGACCCTCACATGGGAAAACAACCGGTATGCCAATACGGATGCAAAAGACCCGCCCGCCATGCCTGCAAGCAGATAAATCCAGTTGGAAGTGGCTACAAACAGCATGAACAGATATGTTACAAAAAATATCAGCGCACTTCCCAAATCCTTAGAAGCCACCAGAATCAGCACATGAACTGCCGCCACCACCGTAGTTACCAATACAGTTTTAAAGTCCTGGGACCGGTAAAACATGGTAGCCACAAAAAAGACAAAGCTGATCTTAACAAATTCCGACGGCTGAAAGGATAATACTCCCACACCGAGGGAAAGCTGGGCCCCGAAGCTGCTGTTACCCACCAAAAGCACCACAGCCAGCAGAACCAGCCCCACAGCGCCATATACCCACGGGATCCTGCTGAGCTGCCACACCCGGTCCATAACAAACGGGATGATCATAGTCACAACCGCAGACACCCCCACAATGACAAACTGGCGCAGAGCCCGTTCCATTGAAATACGGGTCAGCATGATAAAGCTGATGCATAAAAGCATGCACATATTGTTCACCAGCAGTCTGGACACATGGCGGTAAAATAATCTGGATACATAAATATAACACAAAAAGAATACCAGCTGAGCCAGATAAAAGATGATCACCACTTCATCCTCTGTGTTCAAATACAGCACCGTATTAGCCAGCAGATGCAGCACAAACATGATACGGTTCTGGGCGCCGCAGATACGGAATTTTCCCTTTTCATCCGGTATGGCGAAATACCGGAAGTTTAAGTAAGTGTAAACTGCCATAAGCAGAATCAGAAGGTATTTGGAAACATCAATTAACAGATTTATCACTATTCTACTCCTCTTTTAAAATGACCTCTCGTATATTCCTTCATGGGCAGCGCCGCAGATTTGCCATAAACCCACACATCCGCAAATGCCTTTATAATTTTCTGCACTTCTTCCCGGCTTTCCATAGCGAACTGCAGACGGATTCCGCCCGGATCCAGCCTTTTTATCAGGTCATGGTCTCCCAGCAGGGACAATGGGGTTGAATTATAAAAAACATTGTAACAGAACGGGCAGATATTCATAACCGGCATCTCTTTCCCCATCCTGTCCTTTAAATACAAAAGTTCCTGCTCTTTACTGCAGCCCTTCATCGTCTTTCTGATACACTGTGCGGACACCATCATGGGTATGGAACCATAGACGATCAGTTCTCCACCCCCGCAGCCCAGACGTTCCAGTTCCCGGCTGTTCAGTTCTACAGGCAGAGTAAGCCTGTCCGCTCCTAAACGGATCAAACCTGACCTGGCCTCCCTGTTATATGCGTATAGATTGTAGTCAAAAATCAAGGGCAGTCCGATGCCATTCTCCTTTAAAAATTCCGTTTCTTCTAGCGACCGTACTAATATCCCATCAAAGCCTGCCCCCAGCAGTTCTTCTTTCCATCTCAGGAAATAGCTTTCCGCTTCTTTTCTGAATATATACGGCATGGCCAGAAAACACTTTTTCCCCCACTGATGACATTCAGAAACAGCGTCTCTCCAGGCAGGACCGTTCCAGGCTCCGCTGTCAATCAGGATCTCGCTGATCTCTTCTGTTTTAATAACAGCCTCCAACAGATCCTTTTTCTCCAGCAGAACATGGAGTTTTGTGTCAGGAACGAAGCGGACCTCAGGCTCTTTGGCCTGCTGTATGATCGGGCCGGGAGTATTTCTCAAATAGCGTCTGAGGATTTCCTCTTCCAGCCGTTCCAGCCCCAAACGCCGCAGTTCATTCAGCTCCTGTACAGGCATGAAAACACTGTCTCTTAACTCCACGCTCAGGTGTTCAAAGAAAAATGGGGTATTTCCCGTTTTCTTCATCTGTTTTACAATCTTTTCTTCCGTCAGAGGCTGCTTTTGTGCCGCCTGCACTATTTTCCCCGTCACTTGGAGCTGCACAGGCCCGCACTCCAGTTTTAAAACCGCGGGACATCCTGACTCCAGAATCAGGGAGCCATTCACCGGCTCCTGCTTCTGTCTGTTCACAAAGGCCGTGTCCAGATCGTCAAACAGCTTCTGGTTTCCCTCCCGGAAAGAAGGTTTTTCCTTTAAAACCACCATATCCCGCCCATTGTGCTGTTCATAGTAACCGTCTGTCTGTCCTCCCCGGTCAAACAGGTCCAACAGCATTCGTTTATCCTCAGGATCTACCCGGTAGGCATCCGGCCCCTTTTCTAAATAAAGGTCCACATACTTTCTATAAATGCTGACCACACCTGCCGTATATCTTGGGCTCTTCATCCTGCCTTCAATCTTCATGGAATAGACACCGGCTTCTATTATCTCCGGAATCAGATCAAGGGTACACAGATCCTTCAGGCTCAGTACATATCTTTCGTTTTCCCTGTTCAGTTTTTTTCCGCTCTTCAACACATCATAGGGCAGGCGGCATGGCTGGGCACAGCGCCCCCGGTTGCCGCTTCTTCCGCCAATCAGGCTGCTAAACAGGCTTTGGCCGGAATAACAGTAACAGAGCGCCCCATGTACAAAGCTCTCAATCTCCACATCCACCTGGCTGTGAATCTCTGAAATTTCATCCAAAGACAACTCCCTGGCCGTCACAATCCTGGACGCCCCCATAGCTGCCAAAACCTTTGCCCCATACACACCGGTAATGGTCATCTGGGTGCTGGCGTGAATGGGCAGATCCGGGAAATGCCTCCTGACATATGAAAACACACCGAGATCCTGAACGATTACCGCATCCAGTCCACGTTCATAATATGGGGTGAGGTACTCTTCCAGATCGCACAATTCATCGTCACGAACCAGCGTATTCACAGTCATATATACGCTGCTGCCATGCAGATGGGCATAGTCCAGCGCCTTGATCAGAAGATCTTCATCCGGATTATCCGCATAAGCGCGGGCGCCAAAACGGCTTCCTCCAATGTATACGGCATCTGCTCCGGCGTTGACCGCAGCCACCAGGCTTTCATAGGAACCGGCCGGCGCAAGCACTTCTACACGCTTTTTCTCCATTCTTAAAATCCTTTCTCATTCATAAGTTAAAAGATGCCCCATTATGATATGAGACATCCTATGTATTCTACTTTTTAGTTGTCTTTGTACCTGCAGTCTCTTCCTCTGCCTTCTTCCGTCCCGCCGGCTGCTCCAGTTGCTCCAGCTGCCTGAGAGCGGCCTCCAGCTTCATCTGAGTAGTGATCAGCTCATGTTTCAGACTGTAAACCTCTTTTTCCATCTCATGATTCTGCTTTTCGAGAATTGCCGCCTGATCCGTGGCTTTAAAATAATCATCTGCAATGTTCAATGCAATCATCACCGATTGATATTCCTGGCTCTGTTTGGAAAACCCCTCCTGCTGTCTCAGTTTTAATGTCTTTTCATTGATGTAACTGGCCACTTTTTGAAGGTAATGCTCTTCCTCCATACCGCCTAATGTATAAATCTTTCCATCTATTAAAACCTCTGCATAATGTTTTGCAGCCATAATAACATTCTCCCTGCTTTCTTTTCATTCTCTTTTATCCTATGTTCTGCCATTCACAATTCAACCTGTCCCATAAACGGCATGAAGCTCTGTCTTCCACAGTATAGCACACTTACCGTTCAATTCCAAGATGATGATAAGCAAGATCTGTTGCCATACGCCCTCTCGGAGTGCGGTTTATCAGCCCCTGCATCAGCAGATATGGCTCATA
>JAGZXV010000204.1 GCA_018378255.1 Clostridiaceae bacterium
GGGGTGAGAAAAATGAGTTATTCCGAAGAATATAAGGAACATATCGAGTACACTTTTGCAGCTTTTTGTAAAATCGTTCTCCGCAATGCTGCCTTGTCAGCTTACCGAGATATTGGCAGACAGCAAAAGCATGAAATCTCTCTTGATTATCTCATGGAGGGACACTATTACAATCCGTCTGTAACGGATAGTTACTTTGAAAAACGGATAAAGCCTACAATATTTAATGTATGCGGGAAATGTATTGAGATTGAAAATGAACGATTAGCAAAGGCATTTTCGGGCTTGTCTGAACTGCGGCAGGAAGTGTTAGTATTGTATTTCTTTTTCCGCTATACCGACAGGAAAATTGGGGAGAGATACGGACGCAGTCGTACAACTGCAAATTATTGGAAACTGGCGGCACTGAAACAACTAAGAAAAGCATTGGAGAGGTTGGAAGATGAAGAACGAAAAACTAATACCTTTTGAAACCATTGAAAAAGCGGTTGCCGGGGAGCCGGAAGCTGTAAATGCTGTCTTGCGTCATTACAGAGGGTACATAAAATATCGCTCTGTATTTCAAGGGCATTTTAATGCAGATATTCAAGACAGGTTAGAAACACAGTTAATCAAAGCAATCTTACAATTTCGCTTCGATAGGTAACAGATAGCAAAGTCAACGAAAAACGTCAAGGATAAAATGCACGCTTGCGCGTCCTTGACGGCTTTCCCTGTCTTTGCTGTTGGGCAGCCAAGAGAGCGCAATCGGATAAACCGCTTACGCTCTCTATCCAGTATGGAATGTTACGCGATAGAGTGTGTTTCTTGCTTGATTTAAGCGGCATTACAGAGAAGATAAGGGCAGGGGTAAGGGTTTTATACTCCAACCCTTAAAAATGAGGTTCTACTGCGTAACATAACAAACGATATTTTTATATTGCCGTTTCCGTTCCATTCCTTTCCATTCCGGCGGCTTTGCCGCTTTGCTTTGCCCCTAAAGGAGAGGGATTAGGGAAAGGATAGGAAGGGAATGGGTATTTGATTAAATCCGTATTTGGTATTTCTTTAGTTATTTATATCTTTATTTAATTGCGTTGGATTTTCCGATGTCGGATTATCCGATGTCGGAAAATCCAATATCGGATAATCCAACACCGGAAATTATGCGGTATTCAAAAACTGTCTAATCCACCTGCTTTATAAAACTGCTGATTTGGGAAAGGTATGTTACGCAGTAGAGGGTAAAAAACACTTGATTTATGCGGCTTGCAGAATGCATAAAACGCTTAGATGATATTTTATACTTCTAACCTCAAAAATGATGTTCTATTGCGTAACAAAGTGAAGATAGAAAAACAGAGAGCCAACCACCATTGAAAGTGATTAACTCTCTGTTTGCACCCTGTCTGTCAGCGTTAGTGATAAGTTGTTGTGAATACTTCCTTATCAGCGTAAAACTAAGGTCATATAATATTTTAGAAGTGCTTACCAAATAAAGATTTATCGACGAAGTCCCCCATCTGTGATATGATAATGAATGTATTGTCGAGCAGAAAGGGGTTTTTCTATGCGAGATATGTCAAAAAATAATGAAATTATAAATAATAACAATTTGACTGAAAATCTATTGAATAATATTTGTGCCGGCATCCTCGCCCACGTGGACGCAGGAAAAACCACGCTGGCGGAGAGCATTTTATATACATGCGGAAATATCCGCAAAATGGGCCGGGTGGATCATAAAGACGCCTTTCTGGACACCTATGAGCTGGAGCGTTCCAGGGGAATCACCATTTTTGCAAAACAGGCCCAGGTAACTGTGGGGCAGAAGCAGTTCACCTTGTTGGATACGCCGGGCCATGTGGATTTTTCGGCGGAGATGGAACGGACTTTGCAGGTGCTGGATTACGCGGTGCTTGTAATCAGCGGCGCGGACGGTGTTCAGGGTCATGTCCAGACACTCTGGAGACTGTTAAAGCGGTATGAAATCCCTGTTTTTTTATTCATAAATAAAATGGATCAGGAGGGAACAGACCGTCAGGCTTTGATGGAAGAATTGAAAAAGCGGCTGGATGAAAAGTGTGTGGATTTCGGCCGGGATCAGGACCGGGAACTGTTTCTGGAGAATCTGGCCATGTGTGAAGAAGGGCTGATGGAACAATATCTGGAAACCGGAACATTGGAAAGGCCTGAGATCGCTTATGGAATCGCATCCAGGATGATTTTCCCCTGCTTTTTCGGTTCTGCTCTTAAACTCACCGGCGTGGAGGAATTTTTACAGGGGTTTGAGGAATATACCCTCTGTCCCCAATATCCGGAAACGTTTGGAGCCAGGGTATTTAAAATTGCCAGAGACGGACAGGGAAGCCGCCTGACCTATATGAAAATTACAGGCGGAAGCCTGAAGGTTAAAATGCTCATAAAAGGCAGCGATAAGAACGGGGAACCATGGGAAGAGAAGGCGGATCAGATCAGGATTTATTCGGGTTCCGGGTTTCAGGCTGTGGAGGAAGCGGGCGCAGGAACCGTCTGTGCGGTTCTGGGGCTCAGTAAAACGTTCAGCGGTCAGGGCCTGGGCTGTGAGGAAGAGGCGCAGGTGCCGCTGTTGGAGCCGGTGCTCACTTATCAGATCCAGCTTCCCCAAGACTGTGACGTGCACAGTATTCTTGGTAAGCTCAGGCAGTTGGAGGAAGAAGAACCGGAACTTCACATCGTATGGAAAGAAGCTGTGAATGAAATTCACGCCCAGGTCATGGGTGAGGTTCAGATCGAGATTTTAAAAAGCCTGATCCTGGAACGGTTTGGCGTCAGCGTGGAGTTTGGAACGGGCAGTATTGTATATAAAGAAACAATTGAGGAACCGGTGGAGGGAATCGGACATTTTGAACCTCTCCGGCATTACGCGGAAGTCCATCTGCTTTTGGAACCGGGGGAAGAGGGGAGCGGTCTGCAGTTTGCCAGCGCCTGCAGCGAGGACATGCTGGACCGGAACTGGCAGCGGCTGGTTCTGACCCATTTGGAAGAACGGATTCATCCGGGAGTGCTGACCGGTTCGGAGATTACGGATATGAAGATCACCCTTGTGGCAGGAAGGGCCCATCAGAAGCATACGGAGGGCGGGGATTTCCGCCAGGCCACCTATAGGGCTGTGCGCCACGGGCTGAAAAGGGCCAGGAGCATTTTGCTGGAGCCGGTCTATGAATTTACCCTGGAGATTCCCACGGAGCAGGTGGGGCGGGCGATGACGGATATCCAGAAGATGTACGGCACATTTCAAAACCCTGTGACAGACGGGGATATGACGGTGATGAAGGGCACTGCTCCCGTGGCGGCCATGCGGGATTATCAGACGGAAGTGACGTCTTATTCAAGGGGAAGAGGCCGCCTGTTCTGCTCGCTGCGGGGCTATGAACCCTGTCATAATGCCCAGGAGATAATCGACACCATCGGTTATGATTCAGAAAAGGATGCGGAGAATCCCACAGGTTCCGTGTTCTGTTCCCATGGGGCGGGATTTGTGGTGAGCTGGGATCAGGTGGAAGAATATGCCCATCTGGACAGCGGGCTGAATCTGGACCGGGGACGGGAAGAGACGGAAATGAGACAGGAACCCGCTTATCGTTCCATGGATCCCGGATGGGCGGACCCGGAAGAACTGGAGGCCATATTTGAACGGACTTACGGACCCATTAAACGGGAGCGGAACCGTTTTAACCGCCCGGAAAGCCCGCCCAGGGTACGTAATTATCAGTACAAACCCAGTAAACCGGCAAATGCCGAAGAATATCTGCTGGTGGATGGGTACAATATTATCTTTGCCTGGCCGGAACTAAAGGAGCTGGCAAAAGACAATATTGAAGGCGCCAGGGGCCGCCTGATGGACATTCTCTGTAATTACCAGGGGTATGTAAAGAATACGGTGATTCTGGTATTCGACGCCTATAAGGTAAAGGGCAATCCCGGGGAAGTCCAGCCGTATCATAATATTTTTGTAGTCTATACGAAAGAGGCGGAAACGGCGGATCAGTATATTGAAAAAACCGTTCATCAGATCGGAAAGAAATATCACGTGACCGTTGCCACATCGGACGCTCTGGAACAGCTTATCATATGGGGCCAGGGGGCAAAAAGGATGTCGGCACAGGAACTATTTGGTGAAATCGAGCTGGTGGGAAAGACCATAAAAGAGCAGTTTTTAGGGCAGAAGACGGGAGAAAAGAATTATCCGTTTAAAGGGCTGGAAACGGAATTTAGTGAGTAGAATACCGTAGAGAAGAGGACTGCTGCATGCCGCGAATGTGACATGCAGCAGTCCTCTTCTTAATTTTACAGTAAGGCGGGAAAATTGATACATTTTATGTCCTAAAACCCCCTCAATCAAAGGATAAAACGGTTGCCATCCTGATGCAGCGATGATACATAATCACGCGGCCGTCCGTCCTGTTCTCCTGCCGCTCCGGTATAAAAGGACAGATTTCCAATGAGGATGCAGTCAGAAACCGGCTCTCCGTCAGGCCCCTTTTTATAAGGGCTGGGCCGGAACAGGAAATTATACTGTCCGTTATCGTATGCGGTATTGTATTCCACGAGCAATTGGCCGGGATTGAAATTATCGCTGAACCCATTTAACCCGTTCTCAAAGGAAATGCAGTTATGGACCGTGTGGGCGGCCTCGCGGCCTTCTCCGCCCAGCTTGAATCCATTGCAGTGGTTTCGGTAGGCGATACAGTTTTCCAAAAGAACCGGGCCGTTAGGGCCGTCATTTATGTTGTTGTAAAGGTCAAAGCCGTCGTCGGAATTATCGTGGGACAGGCAGTTGATAAAACAATTCCCGTCTCCCGCTCCGGTCCTGCATGCGAAGCCGTCTGCGTTCTGATCCGTTTTATCGCGGTTTTCGTAGGATTCACAGCGGATCAGCCGGTTATAGGAGGGCCAGAACGCTTTCTGCGGCCGGATGGTGGTGACCATAAAACCAGCGTCCCTGGCTGGAGTCATGGTATGGTGCACCCGGCAGTCTGAAATCACATTATGGCTCCCATGTATAAAAAAGCCGGAAATGCCGAACTGGCCTTTTCCGTCCAGTTCCAGGCCGCTTATATCCCAATAATTGGAATCCAGGGTGAACAGTACATCATGGCCGGAAGAAGGCCGGATGATGACTTGTCCTTCCGTTCTGATCTTTTTTGGGTCTGTCGGAGTGCCGGATGCGGTCATGGGGATTCTGACAGGAGGGTAGACGCCCGGAAGCATATGGAGGGTGCCGCCGGGGATCAGCCTCTGTACTGCTTCCTTCATGGAAAGCGGATCGTCCGGGCAGCCGCTTCCCAAATCAGAACCGCTGGGGGATACATATAAGTCACGGCTGAAATGTCCGCGTGTGACGGTCATCTCTTCGCACAGAGCCGCCCCCTCCTCTGTTGTAAAAATCACGGAAACAACGGTATGTGCACTGATGACCGGGATCATTTGCTGCGTCTGGACGCCGGGAGTTACAGGCATAAAACTGCATTCCGTTCTGCCGCCTGCCTTTATGGTGAGCCGTCCCGGGACGCTGGTCATGACGGATACGCAGTAACTGCCGTTATTACACCAGTCCGGGGAGGTACGGATCAGAGCCGGGATCGCGGGGACATGAAACCGCTGTGGAGGCGTGAGAGCTGCCGATGTACACGAGGGGAACGTGAGCGAAATATTCCTGACCTCCATCTGTGCATTCCGTGCGGCGAAAAATCCGGCATACATCCGCCCGGAATCGATGGCTGCCATGATGTTGGGGGCGATCCCGGGGTCATCAAAGGAAAATGTTTTGGTTTCCTCCTGATCCGGACTTTGGTAAGAGAGAAGAAATCCCGTATCGTTCCGTTCCAGGCTCAGGCGGGCCGCCGCCCGGTATTGTCCGCTCCCGTCCTGAGAGGAAGTGTGGGCGAAATCCGGTTCCAGCATCCGGGTAATAAAGCTGACGCCGCTGTTGCCGGATGGATCAAATACCCCGTAACGGGCAGCTGCCTGCAGGGATACCGGACAATTGGATGTCCGCCCGGCAGCGACAAAATCCAGCATGACCATATTGCTGGCAGCCGGATATTCTTCATAACCGGGAATGAACGGATCCTGCCTTTGAGGCCCGTTTACATCGCGGATCATGATTCCGCAGGCCTCCTGTCCGTTGGGGGCCGTATGATCCTCTGGGCCAAGCTGGAGCAGAGTAATGTCAGCGCTCAGGATGAAGTTTTGTATGGCCGGTATTTCCGTATAGTAAAAAGTGAGCCCGTCGTGGACCGGCTGGATCTTCCCGCCCCTCGATTCAATGGTGATATCCTGGGCCGGAGCCGGAGTTTCAGGAACCAGAGGAACCGTCTCCCCGAAAGGCCGCACGTCATTTACGCCTGTTTTCCCAGGCAGGACTCCGATATGAAAATTTAAGTCTGTGGACTGTCCAAAGGTGGTTGTTTTCCACATGGGCAGGGAACGTTTGGATGACCGCATGTATATCCATTTCCTTTCTGTATTGTATTGAACAAAAATATATCAGCAGCAAAGATGCGGTGTCAAGCCTTTTACAGGAACTTAAAAAGGAGGTAAAAATAACGAACAAAATGTAAAAAATGTGATGTTTCTGCCCGCTTTAAACTATTGTACAATGAGTGTGTCGACAGAAAAAGTGAAGAGGAGACAAGAAATGACAGAGAAGAAAAGTATATGGAAAACCATGTATGCCCAGAGGTATCTGTTACTCATGATGCTTCCCGGAATCCTGTGGTTCCTGATTTTTAAATATGCTACCTATACCGGCCTGGCCCTCGCGTTCACAAACTATGGCTTCAAAAAGACGGTGGATTTTGTAGGAATACGGAATTTCAGCCGGCTGTTCCGGTCAACTGTATTCTGGAATTCATTTAAAAACACGATCATCATCAGCCTGTGCAATATCATTTTTTATTTTCCATTTCCGCTGTTGGTCGCTCTGATGATTAATGAACTGAAATCATTGTTTATGAAACGGTCTGTGCAGTTTATGATCTACATACCCTATTTCTTTTCCTGGGTCGTGGTGGGGTGCGTGTTTGTAACGCTGCTCTCCCCGTCAGGAGGGGCCATAAACCAGCTTTTACAGTATTTCGGCCATGATCCTGTTTATTTTATGGCGGATCCCCATTGGTTCCGGCTGGTGCTGATCGTGTCCTATATCTGGAGACAGATGGGGTACGGAGCGGTGATCTATGTAGCCACTTTATCCACCGTGGATCCGCAGCTTTACGAAGCGGCGGCCATTGACGGCTGTGACAGGTTCCGCCAGGTGTGGTATATTACTATACCCAGCATAAAGGGGACGATAGTGACCATGCTGCTTTTAAACCTGTCCCATGTGCTCCTGATCTTTGAACAGGTTCTGGTAATGTATAACGCTTCCGTGTATTCTGCCAGCGATGTGCTCCAGACTTATGCATACAGGGAGGGAATCCTCTCAGGAAATATCGGTTATGGAACGGCGATCAGCCTGTTTACAGGAATTGTCAGCCTGTGCCTGGTGCTGGGGACTAACTGCTTCAGCAAGCGTTTTCTGGATGATTCAATTCTTTAGGAGGAAAAGCGGGAGATGAAACAAGCGGTGAATAAAAGAAGAATAAGAGAATCAAAATGGAGGATCGCATACCGGATCTTCAACGGCATTTTCCTGGCGGCGGTCTGCACGATTGTGGTGCTTCCCATTTGGAACATCGTCATCACATCCCTTGCGGAAGGTAAGGATGTGATGGGGGGCGTCTATCTGATGGTGCCAAGATCCATTACATTTAAAAATTATGCAAAAGTGCTGTCCAGCGGCTATATGAAGGGATTTTATAATTCACTTCTGGTGGCGGTGGGAGGTACGGCGGCGGCCATGGCGGTTACGGTTCCGCTGGGCTTTGCCCTGGCCCAGAAAAAGCTGGTGTTCCGCCGGTTTTTTATGAGGGCGGTATCCATCACGCTGGTATTTGAAGCAGGAATCATGCCGTTTTATGTGCTGATTAAGAATCTGGGTCTGATCGATTCCTACCTTTCCCTGATTCTTCCGTTCGCAGTTTCTACATTTAATTTGATAATTGTGAAAAACTATATGTCATCCATCCCGGAGAGCCTGATGGAGTCAGCCAGGCTGGACGGGTGCAATGATATCGCTGTGCTGTTGAAAATCGTTCTGCCGGTTTCCGTTCCGATTCTGGCGGCGGTCACGCTGTTCTACTTCGTATCCTTCTGGAACCGGTATACGGAAGCGGTGATGTTCATCAACAGCAGTGAAAAATATACGCTGCAGGTCATGCTGCGTGCGCTGGTCTTCCAGGGAGACGGTTCCCTTGGGGAAAATAATGTGGTTTACGATAACACCAAGATGGCGGTTATGGTTTTGGGGATGCTTCCTGTGCTCATCATTTATCCGTTCGTACAGAGGTATTTTGTTACGGGATTGATGCTGGGTTCAGTTAAAGAATAAAAAGGAAAAGGGGAAATGATATGAGAGTAATCAGAAAAATGACAGCAGCAGCACTGGCACTAACATTGTCCGCAGCAGCTTTGGGCGGATGTGCAAAAGGTGGGACAGAGGAGCCAAAGGGGACTTCGGGAGCGCCGGCCGCCCAGACATCTGGGGCAGTTTCGGAGAAAGAGCAAAAGCCGGTTTCTTTGACATTATGTTCATCAGACAATACATTCGGACTGAGTACGGACCCGGAACTTCAGCAGGCGGTGATCGATATGCTGGAGGAAAAGACGAAAACCGAGATCAAAGCCATCATCCCGCCCAGTTCCAGCTATAATGATAAGCTGGAAACCATGATATCAGGCGGTGACGTCCCGGATATTTTCTATGTATCACAGGCCATGACGCGTCTGCCGAACTATGCGGCCAGAGGAAAAGTCCTCTGCCTGAATGATTATATCAAAAATTCGGAAAAACTGTCCACGATCAGCCAGGATTTATATGATGCGCTGGCAATTGATGGCCAGATTTACCATGTGCCGTATGTGAATCCTAAAATGAAGGTTCTGTTTTTGAGAAAGGACATTATGGAGCAGTACGGGATTGAACTTTCCAACACGCCTACCACAGAAGAATTCATGACGGAAATGCAGAAACTGAAAGGTACGGGCATCATCCCGTTCAGTTTTCCTAAGTTTATAGACAATTTCCAATTCTTTATGAATTCCTTTGGGGCCTATGCGGGAGTGTATAAAAATGAGGCCGGTGAATACGTGGACGGATTCCAGGAACCCCAGATGGCAGAAGCCCTTAATTATCTGAAGGAACTCTATGATTCCGGCGTTCTGGATCAGGAGTTTATTACCACGGAGATGGCTACCATGCGGGAATATATGTATATCGGAAAGGCGGCCTGTGATATCGACTATACGACGAATTATACAACCTATATCAGGGAGAGCGCTAAAGCGGGCAAAGAGAGCGATGTGTTCCCGATCTACTGTCTGTACGGGCCAAACGGTGACGGTGGATGTTTAAATGAATCCGTTCAGATCGCTTTCAGCATATCCGCAGACTGCAAGGAACCACAGAAAGCATTTGACGTAATTGAGACTATGGTAATGGATCCTGAAATGTATCCGGCGTTCTTTAACATCGGTGTGGAAGGCAAACATTACAGCATTAATGGGGACGGGTATCTGGAAGCCACACAAAAGGCCGCTAATTCCGGCTATTCCCCCAAATATTCCTTCCTGTATGATTCCTTCATCGGGGATTTCGACCTGAAGTTTAAACTCAGTGAGGATTTGGAAGCCTCTCTTCCTGCCCAGCAGGAGATGATCGAAAAGGCGCTGGAAGTGAAAGGGCCGAAATATATGATTCCTTCCGGGAAATCTGATTTGTATGATGAATGTTCCGCATCCATCACCAGCACGTGGAAAGAGATTGTGTCACAAATCGTGCTGGGAAGCGTTACGGTTGAAGAGGGAATGGACAATTATAAGAATTTCTGGAACAGCATTGACGGAGATGCCATGCTGAAAGAACTGAATCAGTAGACAGCGTAGACGCCTGGCAGATTGCTGCCAGGCGTCAGGGCATTTTCCAGAGGTATTTTACATAAATTGGAAATGCCCTGTGGATGAAATCAAACAGCTCATTTGATATAATGGAACGATGAGAGGGG
>JAGZXV010000205.1 GCA_018378255.1 Clostridiaceae bacterium
CCATTTAAGAAAATGATTTTACAGAATAAAAGAAAATTAAGCAAGATAAAATGGAATCCGTGCACAAAGTTGAAAAAATGAAATGTGCATTACGCATAGATTCAAAGGAATAAAAGTGAAAATATTGTTGATGTTTACCTGAAATGATATGATTAATAAAAATTTGGTAACTGTTCAGAACGGTTCATCTTTTTGAGCGAAAAAGCCGGTCAAGAAGATGAGCCTTTTGAACAGCTGCAAATCAATAAGAAAATAAAAACCACCTCTGCAAAAATGTGCGCAGGGGTAAGAAGAATGGAGGAATTATATGAATGAACGGGTAACACGGATGAAAGAGAGCCTGAAAGTCAGCAAATATCCCTTGTGTGTGGAGCTGTTTCGCCTTGCCAATGAATCCTTAGAACAGACGGGCGGGGAACCGATGCTGATCAGAAGATCCAAACTGCACGCACATATTCTGGATAACATAACAATTTTTATCGAAGAAGATGACCTGCTCTGCGGTTCCGGCGCCAGCAAGCCCTTTGGACTGGAGATGCAGTATGAATACGGCGTATGGACCAAAGATGAGGTGGAATCCCTGAAAAGTGAAATTTACACCATCAGCCCTGAAGATGAAGAAGAGCTGTACCGTTTAAATGAGCGCTTTTCAGGAAACAGTTTGAACAGCAATCTGGTGGAAACCATGGGAAAGAGCCTTGGACAGAATGAACGCCTTTGGCCGTTTATGAAATCCGGCTGTATCCTGCCTCCGTGGAAGGATAAATCCGGCGGCTCAGGCGGCGGGTTTGCAATGTCAGGATACGGCCTTGGACCGGGCTTTTCATTGGTAGCCGTTGATTTTGCAAGAGTGTTAAAGGATGGAGCCAAGGGAATTATTGAGGAGGCGAAGCAGTGTCTGGAGGACCTGCGTTATGATTCCGCAGATTCTCTGGAAAAACGTTATTTCTGGGAAGGTGTGATCATCGTATTTGAGGCATGGGTCCGCTTTGCAAACAGATATGCGGATTTGGCTGAAAAGATGGCAGGAGAAGAAGAGAATGAAAATAGAAGAGCCGAACTGCTTGAAATGGCCCGGATCTGCCGCAAAGTTCCTTATGAACCTGCGGAAACATTCCGTGAAGCCATGCAGTCCTTCTGGTTCAGTTTCCTGATGGTATGTCCTTCTCCAACATCTACCGGCGGCCGGTTTGACCAGTTTATGTATCCTTACTTTAAAAAGGATATGGACGAAGGCAGGATCAGCAGAGACGAGGTGCTGGAAATCCTGGAAATCATGCGCTGTAAAGTGATGAAAATCAACCGTGTATCCGGAAAAGCCAACCGTGCTAAAAATGCAGGTATGGCCAAATGGTATAACTGGACCATCGGAGGCGTGAAAGCAGACGGCACCGATGCTACCAATGAGCTGAGCTATCTTCTTTTAGAAGCGGCCCTGGATACCCATCTGCCGCACCACACCCTGACGGTCCGCGTTCATGAAAACAGCCCGATGAAATTCCTGGTGAAAGCATTGGAAGTGGTAAAGAGCGGTTTGGGCCTGCCCGCGTTTATCGGTGACAACAGTTACATAAAATTCTTCACGAATGGAGGCCTTCCTTTAGAGACAGCCCGGGATTATTGTGCAACCGGATGCGTGGACGGCAATGTACAGGCAGTCACCCGTACCCAGGTTGCGGTATTCTTCATCATTCCTCAGGCTATGGATATCTGTCTCCATGACGGATACTGCCGCTTTACGAAGGAAACGGTCGGCATGAAGACCGGTGATGTGACGAAAATGGAAACATTTGAAGAATTTAAAGAAGCGGTCTTTAAACAGGTGGCATATCTGATGGAGATGGCTAACGAAAGAATTAATGTGGAGCTGATAGCAGAACGCGAGCTGTTCCCAGATGTGTTCCGGTCCGCGCTGATGAAAGACGGTGTGAAATCCGGTAAAGATATGTTTAACCGGACCTTTGATTTCGAAAACGGAGCGGTGCTGGGAGCCGTAGGAGGTGTGAATACCGGAAATGCCTTAGCGGCCATTAAAAAACTCATCTATGAAGAGAAGAAATATACAATGGCCCAGCTTTTAGCGGCTTTGGACGCAGACTGGGCGGGATATGAAGAGATGCAGAAAGACTTTAAGGATGCGCCTAAATACGGCAATAATGATGATTATGTGGATTCCCTTGTTGCGGAAGTATATGATAATCACGCAAAAGCCTGTCTGGGCCTGCCGTGCGCATATGGCGGAAGTTTGCAGCCCAATGCCATTTCCATCTCAGCTCATCAGCCGGGCGGTGCTGTAACAGGCGCGACCGCAGACGGGCGTAAAGGAGGAGAAATCCTTGCGGACGCCTCCCTGTCTCCGGACCACGGCCAGGATATCCATGGACCTCTGGCGGTATTCCAAAGCGCTATGAAGGTAAACCAGGATCTTTACCAGGGAACCTTAATGAATATGAAATTCCATCCAAGCGCGATGAAGAGCGAAGAAGATCTGGAAAAACTGGCGGGAGTGATAAAGACTTATCTGACACATGGCGGAAAACATGTTCAGTTCAATATTGTGGATAAGGAAGAGATGGAAGACGCGAAAGTCAACCCGGATGAACATTCCGAGCTGGTGGTGCGCGTTGCCGGATACAGCGCATACTTCACAAGACTTCCTGAATCCATTCAGGATGAAGTGATTAACCGTATGGGACACAACTGGTAAGAGAATCTGCATTTGGCGTCAGAATGGAGGATTGATATGGGAATCAGCTATGAACTCGCTGAATTTATAGCGAACACAAATTACGAAGACATTCCTTCCTATGTGTTGGAAACTCAGAAAAAGTCGATTTTAGATGCGGTTGGAATAACTTTCGGAGCTGCAACTTTAGGAGACGGCTGCCGTCAGTTTGTGGAACTGGCGGTGGAAAACAGCTGCCAGGGAAGGGAAGAGGCCACGGTCATAGGCTTTAACAAAAAGCTTCCGGCAGGTTGGGCTGCATTTGCCAATGCAGCCATGGCCCATTCCCTGGATTTCGGGGATACACAGATGGATGCAGTGGTCCATTCCAACGCCTCCACATTTCCCGCGGCTCTGGCTGTGGCGGAAAAGCTGGGAAATGTGGACGGAAAGAAACTTCTGACGGCATTGGTGTTGGGAAGTGAGACCGCCTGCAGAATATCCCTGGGGGCCAATGAAGACCTGGAAAAATACGGCTATTACATGCCCACCATCTATACCTCTTTTGGAGCGACGGCTGCAGTCTGTAAGCTGCTGGAACTGACGCCCAAACAGATTGTGGACGCGTTCAGCTTTAATCTCTGCCAGACCACCTGCAGTTCTGAACTGATGAACAATTCAAAAACAGTGATGCGTTCGGTGCGGGAAGCATTTTCGGCCAGAAACGCAGTGCTGAGCGGGCAGATCGCCTCTAAAGGGCTGAATGGATTTGAAGAACCGCTGGAAGGTAAACTGGGCTTTTATCATGCATATGCCAGGGATAACTGCAGTCTGGACCGCGTTGTCGAGGGGTTAGGGAAAAAGTTTTATGCCGGTACTCTGTATTTTAAACTTTGGCCCAGCTGTGCCGGAACCCACCCGGCCATAACTGCGGTGAAATCTTTGGCGGCAGAGCATGGAATAAAGCCGGAAGAGATTGAGAGGATTCACGTGGTCACTTCCCAAAGAAACCGGATGCTGATGGAACCGGAAGAGATCAGAAAAGCTCCAACCACATCCATCATAGGAAAATTCAGCATACCGTATACCGCATCCGTGGCTCTTATAAAAGGGGATGTGACGCTGGATGACTTCCTTGTGGATGCATTTCAGGATCGTGAAGTGCTGGAACTGGCCTCCAAATTTACATATGAAGCCAATGAAAACTGGGGGAAGGCTGAGGGCATGAATACGGACGTGACAATTTACACCGGACGAGGAAATTTCCATTATTTCTATACGGAAATCGGCATTCCTCAGAAAGAGACGTCATTTGAAGAACTGGAATTAAAACTGAAATCATGCGCCCGCCATGCGTTGACGCCCAAGACGGATGAGGACTTAAAGCGACTGGCCGTTACGGTAGGGAACATGGAAAAATTGAGCAGCATTAAAGAATTTACATCATTATTGTAGAACTTGGACATACGTTTAAAAGAACGTAAAGGGGGATAAATTTTATGGCTTTACAGATATCTTTGATCGCAATTGTAGTTGCAATTATTTTAGGCTGGAAATTCAAAATAAATGCAGGTATCATTGCAATGGGGTTTGCGTTTTTAATTGAAGTATTATTGGTGGACGGCGGAAAAGTATCCACCGTTATCGGATACTGGCCGACCAGCATCGTATTCTACCTGCTGGCGATTGCACTGTTTTTCAACTATGCCACCAACAACGGAACTATGGATTTGCTGGCAAAAAACCTGCTTTATGGCTTAAACGGAAATGCAAAACTGATTCCCTGGGTGATTGCAGTAGTCTGCGCGGTTGTTGCATTTTTAGGAGCAGGGGCTTCTACACCGGCAATTATCGGACCACTGGCATTTTCCATCGGTTTAAATGCCGGAATCCATCCGATTCTGATCGCGCTCAGCGTTGCCTGTGCCACGACCATCGGAGGAGATAACCCGATCAATGGTTTTGGAGGCGTTATCTCCAATGGTTTGATTCAAAAAACGGCTTACATGGAGAGCGCAAACCAGATCAGTTATTATGTCTGGTTCAATTCCTGCTTCAAACAGATTCTGGTGATCGCTGTCTGCTATATGATTTTTAAAGGATATAAAGCGAAAAGAGTGGAAGTGAAGAAACCGGAACAGTTTAATGCCGTACAGAAAAAACAGCTGTGGCTGCTTCTCATCGCCCTTGCAGCCATGGTAATTCCTGCGGTTCTCAATACCTGGTTTAAAAATCCGTTCATTTCAAAACTCGCAGCGCTCACACAGCCCCAGTCCGTCATGGTATTTGCAGCGGTGCTGTCGGTATTCATGAAGCTGGGAGATGAAAAAGATGTGATTAAAAAGATTCCGATGAATACCATCGTTCTGATAGCCGGAATGTATATGCTTTTAAGTGTGGCAAAGGAATCCGGTATGACGGATGCCATTGCAAATATTATGAGCAACAACATTCCTAAGGCATTGGTTCCGGCCGCATTGGTAGGATTCGCCGCATTTTTGAGCTTTTTCTCCAGTGGAACCGGGGTTGTGTGCCCGCTTTTGTATCCCATGGTGGAGGGGCTGGCTGCTAATCTGGGATTGAATCCGGTTATGCTGTTTTCCTGCATTTTCGTAGGAGCCATGAGCTCTTCCGTATCCCCGTTCTCAACAGGCGGAGCGATGACAATTGCGGGATGTCCGGATCCTAAGGTGAAGGAACAGCTGTCAAACTGGATGATTCCGGTGGCAGTTATTATTCCTGTGGCTTGTGCAATATTGGCGTCCATTGGGGTGTTTGGATTTTTCCATATTTAAAGAAATTTTGAAAGTTACGCCGTGACGAAGGGGAAACCTGGGCGGGCGGCGGAAGAAGAGTGGCATAGGGGCTGCAAACGATCCCCTATGCCATTCTTCTTCCGCCGCCCGCCCAGGTTTCCCCTTCGTTATGGCTGTTTTTGGGCAGGATGAGGTTACGGGCGTGAAAACTGTCCTTTACACTTGAGGTTAAAAATGCTGATCTCTTTGTGGTTTTAGAATATAATAGTATAGATAAGGGGTTAACATGGTCTGTATTGCACTGTTTAAATCATAGGTTCCGGAAGAGAGACACCAGTCGATGATTACGCCACGGACGTAGGTAAATAATTGTTGGACGATTTTGACCGGCTCCGCTTCTGTGCGGAACAGCCCCTTTTCCTGGGCTTCTTTAATTTTTTTCTCCAAACGAATATGTGTGGGGCGGGTGGTTTCATCCTGGGAGCCGGAACCACGTTCGGGGGTTACGCGCATGAAGATGTCCGTACCCAGTTGGAGATTCACTTCTGCATAAATCTCAAAGTAAGTTCTGATATAAGCTTCTGTTTCTTCCGGGAGTTCTGCTTTCTGTAAAAGTTCTTCAAAGAGCGGTTCTCCAATTTTCCTGGATTCTTCAATTACCGCGCTTTTGGACGGGAAATAATAATAAAATAACCCGGTGGCAACTCCGCAGGCTTCACAGATCATCTGGATCGTAACTTTTGAGTAGCCTTTTTCACTGAAAAGCAGGAGCGCAGTGCGCCTCAGGCTTTCACGGGTTACTTCTGATTTGTTGTAAGTACTTTTTCTTGGCATATTTTCACCTCGGTCGGACATATCTGCCATCAGTCACGTAATTGGTCGGCAAATTCTGGCTGACGGTAATCTCCTTCATATAATTTACAATTTCTATAAATTCCGGCTCATCCGGCTCTAAAATTTTCGGATTGGAGTTGGAATCAAGGCTGACAGGCTGAAATACAACATCACTGATTTTCTTATCTTCAATTGTACAACGGCACAGCATGGATTTGTAGGAATCATCGGGCATATTTCTGCCGTTACTTTCCCAGGACGCATTAAGGGATACCATGTGCTTATGGGTAGTTTTTTCATTCAAATGCTCGTCAAAGGCCTGTGGGGGGTCCAGGGCAAAATTAGCCAGGCTGTAGAAAATCACTTTTCCTTGGTATACCTCCACCGGCTTTAGAACATGGGCATGGTGTCCCAGGATGATATCGGCTCCTGCATCGATGGCGGCATGGGCAATGATTCTTTGATATTCAGCCAATACAGCCGGTATGAAATGAATTCCCCAATGAATTGAAAAAATAAGGATATCGACCTGAGCGCGCAGTCCGGCCACATCTGCAATCATGTTTTCCATATCTTCCCGGCAGGGAAATGTATGGATCCGGCATGGCGTACCGGGCTGATCATGCTCAATGGGTTCATAGACCGTATGGATCCGCATAGGAGCACAGCCTGGGCGTTCATCCGTAGCCCAGTAATCCTGAGGAAGAATGGAATTGTATCCTAAAAAGCCGAAACGTACTCCCTCGACTTCTATGATTCCGGGTTTCCTTGCTTCTGTCAAATTTCTGCCGGCTCCTATGGAAATCATCCCGTTAGAGTGTATTACATCCAGGGTTTGGTAAAAGGCTTCCTGCCCCCAGTCCATGCAGTGGTTTGTAGCAAAGGATATGACATCGTAACCGGCATTTCTGATGGCGTGGCCGCTGTCAGGATGTCCCCGCATGGGAAGACGGCACTGACAGGCCGGGCTACCGGAATCGGCAAGACAAGGCTCTAACTGGCCGAATAATAAATCGGCACAGGACAATTCTCTTTTGACTTTGTTGAAAATAGAATCCGGATTGGAGCGGTTCATGCCTATGTCGCCGGTAGCGAGAAACGTAGTTGGTTTTGTATTCATAATGTTCTCCTTTATTATACTGGATGTTGCATAAAATTTCCAGATTATGGGTTGATAATCATCTAAATATAATATTAAAAGATTGGTGACAAGATAACAAGTTGAAAATTGAACAAAATTCAAATTTGAATTTTGTTCAATTTTCATATAGAAGACGGAAAATATTCATGCTATGCTATACACAATGAATGAAAAATGCAGACTATTGCAGGGAAAAGGAGGACGTGTACAAAAAAAGAAGATATGTGTAGGAAGTTACAGTATTGGGTACGGTAAAGGCCTTAGATGGCCGACTATTAAAGAAAGGATGAACACGCAGATATGTTAAAGTATGTTGGAAAGAGAATTTTGTGGATGATTCCGGTTATTCTGGGGGTTTCGCTGGTGATTATGGCGATTATGGAATTCACTCCGGGAGATCCGGCAACAATCATTCTCGGAATAGAAGCGACAGATGAAAGCAAAGCGGCGCTCAATGAAGAACTGGGGTTAGACGATCCTTTTGTTCAAAGATACTGCAGATTTATTTATAATGCGGCGACGAAGTTTGATTTTGGCGAATCCTATACTTCCAGAGATTCCATCAGAGACCAGATCCTGTTTAGAATCCCGTATACATTGAGGATTTCTGTCATAAGTTTGCTGATCGCCATCTGTATCGGCATTCCTGCGGGGGTGCTGGCGGCAACACACCAGTATTCAGCTAAGGATAATTTTACTATGTTCTTTTCCCTGTTTTTTGTATCCATGCCTAATTTCTGGTTCGCATTGATGATGATTATGCTCTTTGCGCTGAAACTTGGAATTCTGCCCTCTTTGGGAGTGGACCACTGGACCGGCTACATTCTTCCATGCGTATCTGTGGCATTGGGCACAACTGCCAGCCTGGCAAGGCAGACCCGGTCCAGCATGCTGGAAGTTATACGCCAGGATTACATAACAACGGCCAGAGCAAAGGGACAGAAGGAATCAAAAGTTATTTACGGACATGGGCTGCAGAACGCATTGATGCCCATCATTACAGTCGTGGTCGCCAGATTTGCCCATGCGCTTGGAGGCTCCATGGTGGTGGAATCTATTTTTTCCATTCCCGGAATGGGAAGTTATTTGATTAACGCCATCAATTCCAGGGACTATGCGGTGGTGCAGGCGGGAGTGTTCGTGATTTCCCTATGGTTTGGTCTCTGCATGCTGGCTATGGATTTAGTCTATGCTGCGGCAGACCCAAGAATCCGTTCACAGTACAGAAGCAGCCGATGAGGGAGGAGGGCGTTCATGAAAAGGAATAAATCGAAAAAAGAGAGCAGTTTTTCCGGAGTTATGAAAAGACTTTGCAGGAATAAACTGGCTATGATCGGTCTGGGGGTAATCGTTATTATGGTTTTGGCGGCAGTTTTTGCAGATTTTATTGCGCCATACAGCTACACCCAGCAGGATTTAATGAACACGTTTTGTAAGCCGGGGGGAAGCCATCTGTTCGGTACCGATAAAGTGGGCAGGGATATTCTGAGCCGCCTGATCTATGGAGCGAGAGAATCGCTGAAAATTGGTTTTCTGTCCGTTTTAATGGCGGCTTTTTTCGGAATAATAATGGGAGCTGTGGCTGGTTATTACGGCGGGATGATCGACAATCTGCTGATGCGCCTGCTGGATATCTACCAGTCGATTCCATCCATCCTTCTGACCATGGTACTGGCATCCGCTCTGGGAGCCAGCGGGAGGAATACGATTATCGCACTGGGAATTACAACGATCCCCATATATGCCAGGATTTTAAGATCCCAGTTCATGGTATGCCGGGATCAGGAATATGTGGAAGCGGCTGTGGCTACCAATGCAAATGATTTCGAGATAATTTTTAAACATATTCTTCCCAATGCCATTTCCCCGCTGATCGTCCAGATCACCATGAGTCTGGGGCAGTCAATACTTGCGGCGGCAACTTTGAGCTTTTTAGGCCTTGGTGTACAGCCGCCTTCGCCGGAATGGGGAGCCATGGTTTCCGATGGAAGAAATTATCTGAGAAACTACCCATATCTGGCTCTGTTTCCCGGTCTCTGCATCATGCTCACAGTTCTGTCCTTTAATCTGCTGGGCGACGGTCTCAGAGATGCGTTGGATCCGAAATTGAAAAATTAGGGGGATTTGATGATGGATAATAAACTATTGGAAATAAAGAATTTAAGTGTGGTTTATTTCTCAGATGGAAAAAAAGTCTGTGCCGTCAACCATGTGGATCTGGAACTGGTTAAGGGAGAAACCCTCGGCCTGGTGGGGGAAACGGGAGCCGGTAAAACCACCATTGCTAAAGCAATTCTGGGTATTCTTCCAAATCCTCAGGCTAAAGTGGAACATGGAGAAATTCTGGTGGATGGGGAAAACCTGTTGAAGCTGTCCGAAACCAAGATGCGCAAGATCCGGGGAAAAAAGATATCCATGATATTCCAGGACCCTATGACCTCTTTAAACCCGGTCCGCACCGTGGGCGCACAGATTGCGGAAGCTATAGAACTGCATGAAAAACTGTCAAAAGCGGAGGTGGAAAAACGGGCCGTGGATATGCTGGAACAGGTAGGAATCCCAGCTGAACGG
>JAGZXV010000206.1 GCA_018378255.1 Clostridiaceae bacterium
TGTCTGTACCGTGGCATACCACAAAGCCGTCATAACTGTCGTAGTAACGCTCCAGGGTATCCGCAATCAGCAGCCAGTGCCGGGGCTGCATGTTGGTGCTGTCTATATTCAGGATCTGCAGGCTGTCGGCCCGGCAGAATTCATTGGCGGTGGGAACAAAGGATAAAAGTTCTTCTGAAGACATGACCGGCTTCAGTCCTTCATCACTTCTTTTACAGGCGATTGTACCGCCTGTCCCTATCATTAAAATTTTTTTCATTATCTTGACCTCCATAAGTGGCGCTTGTATAATAATTTTCATCAATATTATACCATGGCTTTCGTTGAATAACAATTTACCGGACAACGATTTATTGTAAATGATTATCCATATTTGGTTATTATTGTCTTACGGAAATATATATGATAAAATTAAACCCGTTATAAAACGGAATGCAGAAAGAAGGGGGTTTTTATGGCGGAAATTCCGAGTGATCCGGTCATTTTGCTGAGCTATCTGAATACCCAGTTACGGGATTTTTATGAGGACATTCAGGACCTGTGCAAAAGTCTGAACCTGTCGGAGGAAGAGATCAGAAACCGCTTGAAGGCCATTGATTATGAATATGATGCATCACTGAACCAGTTTGTATAGGAGATGCTGTTACGAATGAAGAAGCGTTTGAAAAATGAAGACGGTTTTACGTTGGTTGAGATGATAGCTGTTCTCATTATCATAGCAGTTTTAGCGGCAGTGGCCGTTCCGTCGATGACCGGTTTTATAGAGCGTGCCAAAAGGGACAGATATATTGCAGAAGCCAGGCTTGTCTGCACGGCTCTCCAGCAGTATTTGACAGAGATGGAAATTGAGGATGGCGTTATATCTGATAAACAGGTTATTGAAGACGTTGCGAGATATGATATCGGGGATAAGAGAAATGTTTTGAGCAAAATCATGGAAGGCAGCTACACGAAAAACGGCAGGATTATAAATATCATGTATCTTTATGATAAGCTGGATGGCATTGAATACAATGTGGACGGCTATGTCGTTACGATCATGTTTAACAATGAAGTGATAGTCGAAAAAGAAGACAAGTTTTTTGGCAAATAGATAAAAGAAGCCCGATGTCAGGCTGAATGAAGGAAAAACATGGGAATTATGGATAAAGTGAAGCGGAATGAGGATGGTTTCACATTGGTTGAAATGCTGGCGGTTCTTGTAATTATAGCGGTTTTAGCTGCCGTTGCAGTTCCGTCAATGTCTGGATTCATCAAGGATGCTCAAAAGAAATCCTATACTGTTCAGGCAAGAGCCGTATTGGTTGCGGCGCAGACTGTGGCAACCGAGAACTCATACAGAGATGGTGAACCGGAAGATCTGAAAAAGCGGATTGTGGATTTGATATCCGATAACTATATTACGGAAGATGAAATTGGTGATATCGTGATTGATCCGGATACGAATAAGGTAATCAGCATTGAATATACGCCGGATGGCGGAAAGAAGATAACCATCGACTCCGATGGTGTAACTTATGAAGAATAATGATTATGAAAGGCCGTCGCGTCAGCGGCGGCTTTTGTCACAGGCAGAATCGGGGGATAAACGGCCTTGAAATTACTATTTTTGACAATCATACTGATTTTAACCGCTGTGATTGACTGGAAACGGATGATCATTCCCAATTCCCTTGTACTGGCCATTGGGGTTATTGCTGTTTGGGCCTGGATGACAGAGAAAACTCCTTGTCTGACGGGCCGCATTGCTGGCAGTCTCATCATCAGCGTGCCCATGATGATCCTCAATTGTGCGGTGAAAAACGGCTTTGGCTTTGGTGACGTAAAACTGTGTATGGTTTCCGGTTTTCTGCTGGGGATGAAAGGAATGCTGTTAACCATGTTTCTTGCGGTTTTTACAGGCGGCGTTTATGCGGTAATACTCTTGATGAAAGACCGGCATAACAGGGGCAGAAGAATCCCTTTCGGCCCATTTTTGGCCCTGGGTATCTGGACTGCCCGTGTGTTTGGGAATGGTATCATTGACTGGTATATGGAATTATTGAGGGGAGGCTGGTAATATGACGCATTTCCATTACAAAGCGAAAGATATAGACGGCCGCCGTGCAAACGGTACGGCCGAGGCAGAGGATGAAGACGACCTTTATTTGAAACTCCGGGCGGAAGGGCTTTTCCTTGTGTCGGCTAAAACAGAAAAAAGACGGATCAGAAAAAGTCCGCTGTCTTACGGCCAGCTCGCCGATTTCTCCAGACAGCTGGCAGTCATGCAGAAAAGCGGGATCCGCATATTACAGGCGGTTAACGTATTGAAACAAAGAGAACACAATGCAGGAGTTGCGGCGGTGTATGAAAATCTATATGTTCTGCTTTCCCGCGGCATACCGTTTTCCGATGCGCTGGAAGAACAGTCGGGAGTATTTCCGCCGTTGGTGATCAGCATGATGCGGGCTGGGGAGGAGAGCGGAAATCTCGGCGACAGCGCAGCCCGCATGGCAGATTATTATGAACGGGAGGACCGTCTCCATAAAGCGATAAAAGGAGCTATGATTTATCCTGTCTTTCTGCTGATTTTACTGAATATTTCCATCCTTGCCATATTCACTGTAATCTTACCCAGGTTCTTTGTCCTGTTTGATACCATGGAAGATCTTCCGATGTCCACCCGTTTCTTAATGTGGTTCAGCAAATCGCTGTTGGAGTATGGAGATATCTGTATTCTGTTTTTATTGGCCATGATGTCGGTGGGCTTATATCTGTGGCATAATGAAAAGGTGCATCTGTGGAGGGATAAGGCTGTTTTATCGCTCCCGCTTATGGGGAAACTTCTGAAAGTGATCTATACGGCCAGATTTGCCAGAACCCTGAATTCTTTATATGGGAGCGGAGTGCCGCTGATATCAGCTGTTAACTCCGCATTTCGTGTGCTGAACAACCGGTACCTGGAGAAACAAGTTAAACCGGTTTTAGACGATTTGTGCAACGGCGTCTCCCTGGCTTCTGCATTAGCCGGAATTGACGGGCTGGATGAAAAGCTCATCACCGGGATTTTCATAGGAGAGGAGTCCGGAGAACTTGAGGATATGCTGGTTCATGTGGCGGACAGCTTTGATTATGAAGCGGAGGCGGCATCTAAAAACATGACGGTTTTAATTGAACCTGTAATGATCATATTGATTGCGGTTTTGACCGGATACGTGATGTTGTCAGTCATGCTTCCGATTTATCAATATTATGAGATGATGGGATAGGAGGCCCTATAGGAAAGTACAAATGAAGCTTGTTATTTATCTGGGTGAAGATAACATTAAGGTTGTGTTAGGCAGACATGGAACCCGCCTTCGGGTAAAATCGTGTCATACATATGAACTGCCAAAGGGAACCTTGATCAACGGTGTTGTAACTGATCCGGCTGTCTTTTGTGAAGTCTTAAAGGAAATCGCTGCAGCGTACCGCCGTTATGCAGGCCATGTCCATCTGGTTTTAGGCAGCAGCAAGATCATTATCAGAATGATGAAAGTGCCCGATATGTCGAAACGGGCTCTGCTGGACGTTGCACAAAAAGAACTGAAAAGCTTTTTGGTAAACGGTGAAGAGGATATGGTTTACGATTATGGCAGAGTGAACGGCGAGAGTATTCTCTGTGCCGCCAGCCAGCGGAAACTGATCACCGGTTACTGCAGGGAATTCCGCCACTGCGGCCTGAAAGTCAAAACTATAGACACCGCGTTAAATTCAGTGGTCATCTTTGCGGAAAACCTTGCGCTCTTAAAAGGCAAAACCTATATTTTGGCAGTGCTGGATGGGAGGAATATGATTTCCACCCTGTATGTCAAAGGCAAATATGTGTATACCAGCAGGCTGAGACTGGTATCAGAACGGGAAACACCGGAGATATGTTATGAAATCATGCGCCATATGGGCGCGGTAAGGCGGTTTGGAGAAAATCAGAATAAAGGCGTCCGGATTGACCACGTTTACTTCTGCGGACTGTCCGGTATGGAAGAAGATACTCTGTACCCATCGGTGAAAGATGAACTGGATATGGAGCCTTCCAGCCTGAAACTGAACGCCGAGGGAATTGAAACAGACGTCAGCAGCTATATTTATGCTGCCGGTAATCTCATAAGCCGTGATCATGAAAAATGTCTGAATCTGGTCACCGCCGCCAAACGCAAGAACACAAAAGAGAAGAAAACGTTTCTTAAAATGGCGGCAGCCTATACGATTCCATTTATCGTAACCGCATATTTTACCGGCAGTTATTTTATCACGATGGGCAGGACCTGGAAGATAAGGAAAGAAACTGCCAGAATTGAGGCTTATCTGAATGATCCGGCTATGGCGGTAAAAATCGATGAGGCAGTTTGGGAAAGCCGTGAAATGGACCGTTATAAAGACCTGGCGGAAAGGTTAAAAACGGAGTCTGCAATGATGGAAGAATATCCAAGGATCAGCGGAGATATTATGAGAGTGATCGAAGCTGCCGGGGAAGGCAGAATCCAGTTTGACAGTTTTGCCTATAGTGATGGTCTGGTGACATTTACCGCATCGGCAGATGATCTTGGTGAAGGAGCCGGATTTGCAGCCCGTCTGGAAGAATCGGGAATCTTTGAACGGGCAGGATATTATAAAATGGAAAAGAAGGAATTATACTGCTTCTATATGGAATGCATGATCAAAAAGACACCGGAGAGGAGCGGCCTATGAAGAAACTGACGGCGAGAGAAAAGTATCTCATTTTTCTGGCATTGACTGCGCTGCTGGCTGGAATGGGATATTATTTTACATCACTTCCGTCAGAAGCCGCTTTGTATCAGGCAAATGTAGAAAACCATATGGTCCGGACCGAGTATAACTCCTCAAAAAGGCTGTTGGATGAATTTGAGAAAACAAAAGATGAGCTGGAATTTTATAAACAGTATTGTCTGGAACAAAGAGACAGCTTTGGTCCGGTGCTCAGTAATTATGAATTGGAACGGAAAGTATCGTATTTCCTGGAGAAGAACGGCTTTTATCTGACTGAGGCTGAAATCGGGGAAGCAGTGCCGGTTCCGGGCGGTGATAAATCACGGGAGCCAATCTTTTACAAAAGCACAATTCACGTCAAAGCAGTTGGAACTGTATCAGATTTTTATGAACTGCTTACTGAATTGGAAACCAGAAAAGATTTGATTATCACATCATTTACCATGGACGATGTGGGGTTAGAACCACTGTTTGATATTGAGTTCACGTGTTATATGATGGCGGAGGATTCGAGGTTGGAATGACTGGAAAAGGCGAGGACGGGTATGTACTGGGATATTTTATGATCCTTTTGATGGTTATCATGATTTTCGTTACTTCTGTGATGTCCCTGTCCTTTGGGTATTACAGCAGAACCGTTAAAGATAAATACAGAAAACAGGCGTTTTATACAGCGCGGAGCGTGGCTCAGGTGCTGGCGGAAGAATGCATCAGCAGAGAAGAAGAGAATGATACTGCGGGGATTATGGAAGAACTTTACGAATTCGGCGATATAGAATTATCCGGTCTTCCGGATGAGATGGGTGAATGCGTCATGCGGTTAGAATATGAAAAAGACACCAGAAACCTTTATATCTGGATAACTGCATCCGTAAAAGACCAGAAAGGAATTGCAGCGGCTGTTCTTCACTGGGAGAATGGTTCCGGAGAGACAGATTCCACATCGGATAACGGCGGCTGGGAACTGATCGGCTACATAAATGAAGAGAGGAAACATGATGAAATTCTGGAAGGATACTAACGGAAGTTCTCTGGTGGAGGTAATGGCGGCAGCCGTAGTTCTGAGCATTCTCATGCTCATCACCGCCAAGGGATTTTACATGTCGGCCAGGATAATGGAAAGAGGGAGGGTCCTTAAGCTGGAGACAAGCAGTTCGGTACTGTCTGCGGAAACGGGCGAAGTCCCGGATGAGGAAGAAAACGGAGAATTAATCTTTGACAGCCTGGGAAGAGAATACAGGATTCCCGTGACCATAAAACGCTATGGAACGATCTGGCTTCTGTCAGAAGACGAAGACTCCGGGGACCAGCTTCAGGCGGGATTGAGAGGAAATGATGAATTGCAGGATGACAGGTAAAGAAGGGATGACGACAGTGGAGCTGCTGACCGGCCTTATGATGGCGCTCATTTTAATGGGCGCGGCTTCGACTGTCTTTTTCACCGTATCGGGAAGCTTTTTAAATTATGCGGACCGGTCGGAAAACCAGATGATTATAGATACCGTCTGCAATATGGTCACGGACCGGATTGCATATGCAGAATTTGTATCGGTGGGAACAGAACCCGTAGAAGACTGCCGCGTCTTTGAGTTTTCTGAAGATGGCCATATCCTTTTGGATGGAGAAGAACTTTTTGACAACAGTTTTTACAATGGCAGAAAGCTGGTCTGCAGACTGCCGGATGACAAAAGCGGTACGTCCGGCCATGTGTTTATGCTCACCATAAGTCTGGAAGATGACAGCGGGAAGTCTTTATATTCCTCCGAGATTGTGGTAAAATTGATAAACATGGGGATAAGCGGAGAGAAAATCCGCGGGATACAAAATGAGGATACGGAAGCATACGTGGATTCAAGTGACCGGGCTGTTTATATCAGCTTTCGAGAGGTACAACTATGATGAAATATAGAATAGAACACGTAAATTTATCTGCATATCATGTGGATGAACAGGCTGTTGCGAAAATTCCAAAGCAGATAGCTCAGAAATACAGCGTAATTGCCATCGCTTCCGACGGAAACCTGCTCACTGTGGCAGTTCATGATCCCATGAATTTATACGCGATCGAAGATATAAGGCTGGTAACCAATATGGAACTGAGACTTGTACAGGCGGATAAAGAGGAGATCGACCATGCAATTGAGTTATATTATTCGGAAATAGATCTGAAATTAGCTGTTGACCACGCAGTTTGGAATGCCGCTCCGCCTGAAAATGTATTTCTACAGCCTGATATGGGAAGTATGGAGGAACAGGCGCCTATTGTGCGCCTCCTTAATAATCTTTTAATCCGGGCATATAATACCAATGTCAGCGATATTCACCTGGAACCGTTTGAAACAGGTACGGTGGTCAGAATGAGAAGGGACGGAATGCTGCTTCCCTATATGACGCTGTCTCCAGTGATTCATCAGGGGCTTGTGGCCAGAACCAAGATCCTGGCACAGATGGATATCGCCGAGAAACGCCGTCCTCAGGACGGTCATTTTAAAATCACACTGAATAATTATGATGTTAATGTAAGGGTTTCTTTTATTCCTACCGTTTATGGAGAAAAGGGCGTGCTGCGTTTTCTGTCCACCAATGCGGTGATTGACCACAATGATACGTTCGGTATGGATGAGAAGAATTACCGTAAGATGCTGAAACTGTTAAAATACCCAAACGGCATCATCTATGTCACAGGCCCGACAGGAAGCGGTAAGACTACGACTTTATATTCTATTTTACAGTATCTTGCCGCGCGTCCGGTCAATATTTCAACCATAGAAGATCCGATTGAGAAAAATATTGCCAAAATCAATCAGATGCAGATCAATGAAAAGGCCGGAATCACATTCAGTTCTTCCCTGCGTGCACTTTTGAGACAGGATCCGGATATTATAATGGTAGGAGAAACCAGAGATCGGGAGACTGCTGAAGTTTCTGCAAGAGCAGCGCTTACCGGTCATCTTGTGTTTTCTACCCTTCATACCAATAATGCGGTGGCTTCTGTAATCCGTTTACAGGATTTGGGGCTTCCTCCGTATATGCTGACAGCCGCTCTCAGCGGAGTTGTGGCACAGCGTCTGGTTCGTAAAATATGTCCTTACTGCAAGGAGACATACAAAGATCCCGATTCAGGAAAGGTGAGCTTCAGAGGAAAAGGATGCCGCTTCTGTGATAATACCGGTTATAAGGGAAGAACGGCGATATTTGAGATTCTGGAAATCGATGAAGGTTTCCGCAGTCTGATCACAAACAGAAAATCCTTGGGAGAATTAAAATCCTATGCAAGGAATGTGCTTCATATGGAAACACTGGAAGATGAGGCCCGTAAACTGCTTGATGCGGGAATTATCAGTACAGAAGAACTGGAACGCGTAAATTACAGCATGCAGGGAGGTGTTTGATATGGGCGAAGTGATGAATGGGATTGGAACTGTGTGGACGTGGATGATGGAACATTTGCTTTATATCAACCTGTTTCTTTCCGTTATCATCGTATTTTTCCAGAGACGTGATCCGAAGGCCGTTTGGACCTGGCTTTTGGCTCTTTATTTTATTCCTATTTTTGGATTTGTGTTTTATCTGCTTTTATGTCAGGATTTCCATAAAAGCAAGATGTTCAAAGTAAAAGAGGTGGAGGACCGCCTCCGTTATTCCGTGAAGACCCAGGAAGAGGTGATCCGCAGCTATGCGATGTCTCTGTCAGATCCCCTGAGCAGGGATTATGAAGATCTGGTGCTCTATAATCTGGAGACGTCGGGGGCTGTGCTGACTGTAGATAATTCTGTTGAGATACTGACTGACGGTGTGCAGAAATTTGCCGATTTAAGAGAAGAGATGAAAAAGGCCCGTCACTATATCCACATCCAGTATTATATTATTAAAAATGACGAAGTATTCAATTCCATGATTCCGATCCTGATCGATAAAGTGAGGGAAGGCGTGGAAGTGAGGATTCTGTATGACGGAATGGGCGGCCGTTTTATGCCCAAGCGGGTATGGGAGGAACTGAAAAAGGAAGGGATCAAGGTAGGGGAGTTTTTCCCTGCTTTCTTAGGAAGGCTTCACCTGAGGGTGAATTACAGAAACCATAGAAAGATCGTTGTAATCGACGGCAGGGTGGGATATGTAGGCGGCTTCAATGTAGGGAAGGAATATATATCGAAAGATCCCAAATTCGGTTATTGGAGGGATACCCATCTGAAATTATACGGCGGTTCAGTCCTCAGCCTGCAGATTCGTTTTGCATTGGACTGGAATTATGCCACAAAGGAAAACCTGTTCAAAAATGCGGCCTATTTTGACAGCTACCGTGACGGCATCGGCATGATTTACCCGGAACACCCAAAAGCGGGACAGAGCCCGATCGGTGTCCAGATCATAGCCAGCGGCCCGGATGCCGCCAACCGTCAGATCAGGAACAATTATCTCCAGCTGTTTCACAAGGCCCAAAAGCATATTTATATACAAACGCCATATTTTGTGCCCGATGACGCCATATTATCGGCCCTTAGAATCGCTGCGGAATCCGGCGTGGACGTCCGCCTGATGATCCCATGTAAGCCAGATCATCCGTTTGTATACTGGGCCACCTATTCCTACGTAGGCGATCTGCTGGCGGCAGGCGCCAGATGCTACACGTATGAAAATGGATTCCTGCACGCAAAAGGCGTGATGGTGGACAGCCGCGTAAGCTGCTACGGAACCGCCAATATGGATATTCGAAGCTTTGAACTGAACTTCGAAGTGAATGCCACGATCTATGACGAAGAGACTACGGAAAGACTGGAGCAGTTTTTTATAGATGATCTGATGCATTGCAATGAGGTGACGAAGGAAGTTTATGCGCAGAGGGGGCTCTGGATCAGGATGAAGGAGCAGTGCAGCCGGCTGCTTTCACCGCTGTTGTAGAGAGGCTTTTTGAGGGCGCGAGGGGATCGCCGTGGTGCATCGGAAGGAGGTGTGGGCGGAGGTCCGGCAGATGAGGGCTGGATACGCGGCGGCGCGGGACGGCGGAGAGGGACCGGAGACGCTGGAGCACGGATCACGGTTCGCGGTTTCAGCTCATGGTTCCGGCCGGGGCATCTCTAGAGTGTGTTTGAAAATTGCTTTCCGTCAGATGTACGTCACAGTTTGTGGGAGATTTGTCCCGAATGAAGGGCGCATAGCGGGCTATGTAACCTGAATTCGGGGCAAATATACCGCAAAGTGGGACGTGCAGATGG
>JAGZXV010000207.1 GCA_018378255.1 Clostridiaceae bacterium
CGGGGAGACCGGATGGCGGGGACGATGGCCGGGGAGCGGAACCGGGAAACCAACGATACAGGGAACGTGTGGAAACCGTTTAGTGGAACTTAGGTTTTCAGCATAAAAGAGGGCGGGCAGAAACTGAAAACCGAATCAGTTTCTGAGATGCCCCTGAACGGTGAAGTCATGAGTAGTTCACCGTGAATGGGCATCGGACCGCCTTCTTTTATGCTGGAAGCCTTAGTTCCACTTAACGGTTGGAATCCGATCCCTGTATCGTTGGTTTCCCGGTTCCGCTCCCCGGCCATCGTCCCCGCCATCCGGTCTCCCCGCTTCCCCGCGTTACTTTCGCCATTCCAACATCAGATTTGTTGGGAAGAATATGGGAAGAATATGGGAAAAATCTGTTATTGCAAATAGGTTTACATGCTTTTAAACTCCATGATATAATGGTGGATACCTGATGGAAGAAGGGCACAGGCCCTGGAAGATTGGAAATGGAGAAGTATATGACAATTGCGGGTCTTATATTAATGGGCGGAAAAAACAGAAGAATGGGAGGAGAGAAAAAGGCGTTTCTCACAGATGAGGGAAGGCCGTTCTACCGATGTATGGCTGATGTAATGCCGCAGATGAAAAAGATTTATCTGTCGGTGGAAGACAAAAGCTGTTACAGCCGGATGGAATATCCGATGCTTGAAGATCTTTATCCCGGAATCGGGCCTATGGGGGGGATTCTGAGTTCATTGAAACAGTGTGAAGAAGATGCCCTGTTAGTTCTGCCCTGCGACATGCCCAGACTCAGCCGCCAGTTTACGGAAAAATTGATGGAGGTATGGGAAAAAGAGGGAGTTCCTGCCTGTATTTATGTGGGCAAAAGGCCGCAGCCGCTGATCGGCATTTATCCTAAAGAGTGGGCCCCGCTGATGGAACGGATGGTGAGGGAAGGGAATTACCGTATGGCGTCCTTATTGGAGCAGGCAGATCATAGAAAAGTGGAGGTGCCGGCGGATGAAACTGTATTTTTCAATGTGAATACAAAGGAGGAGTACAGGAAAATGAGCGGAAGGGATCAGGATGGACCAGTTATGATTGCAGTCAGCGGGGTGAAAAATTCGGGGAAGACAACATTTATGGAAAATCTGATCCCGCGCCTGACGGAAAAGGGCCTGAAAACGGCGGTCATAAAGCACGACGGCCATGAATTCACTCCCGATGTGCCAGGAACGGACAGTGACAGGCACAGGAAGGCCGGAGCAATCGGAACCGCGGTTTTTTCTGAAAATCAGTTTATGGTCGTAAAAAAGGAACAGGTGACGGAAACGAAGCTGGCGGAGCTGTTTTTGGAAGCGGATGTCATTCTTTTAGAGGGAATGAAGGATTCGGACTATCCTAAATTTGAACTGATCAGAAAGGGAAACTCCGAAGCGGGCGTATGCAGGAGAGACACGATTCTGGCTTATGTGACCGATCTGAAGATGGAAACGGAAGAAATTACGGTTTTGGGATTGAATGAATATGAAGAAGCGGCAGAACTGGTGTACCGCTGTTATCTTAAACAGAAAGGGAGAGGCTGAACGAGGAAAAACAGGAATGGATCCCGCAAGCCGGCATTGCCGGGATTCCTTTAAAAATATCTCTTTAGAGCATCTTTTTGAAACAGTTTTTTGGATGATTTTTTAGGAATCTTTTCTTAGAAATAAAAAAAATCCCTATAAAAAGGGAGGAGCCGGTAACCCTTTCAGGATTACCGGCGATTATGAAAAAAATTTTATCTAATTGTTATTAGCAGCCTTTCTTTCGATAGTTAAAGTATATCTTTAATTTGTGAAGAAAGTTTAGCTCATATATAGATGTTCTGTAAAAAGATTGTGAATAAGATATGAACAGACCTTATTCTCAATTTTCAGGTGATCCAACATAAGAAAAAACCTGCACCGGGAGATGTATGATTCCGGTACAGGTTTTTCTGTGTTTTAATTATCGCTGTGATGGTAGCTGTCAAGAAGCTGGTTCTTAATGTGCCATAATTCATTGGATAAGTCCACATGTGTCCGGTGCGGATATTCCAGACGGAGGGATTCTTCCCAAAGGGTGCTCAGCTCCTGTTTGCAGTATTCACGGATCTCCATGACTTTTGGAGATTTGTAAACGCATTTGCCCTCTTTGAAAACAGGAACCAGCAGCTCACGAAGCACATAGCTGTTGGGAGCCAGATGCGTCTTTTTCCAGGTTTCAATGGGGTCAAAGAGCAGCAGAGAGTTTTTCGGATCATATTTTTCATCCACCAGGCAGATCAGGTCTGCGATGATTTTTCCTGTCTCCTTATTATAAATACGCTGGATCGTTTTATTTCCCGGATTGGTGATCTTTTCCGCATTTTCGGATAATTTGATCTTTGGAATGAATTTTCCCGTGTCTTTATCCTTGATAGCCGCTAACTTGTAAACGCCGCCAAAGGAAGGACAGTCCTTGGATGTGATTAAGTTGGTTCCCACACCCCAGGAATTGATGGTTGCACCCTGAAGTTTCAAACTGCTGATCAGCGTTTCATCCAAGTCATTGGAAGCAGAGATTACAGCGTCGGTGAAACCTGCTTCATCCAGCATCTTCTTGGCTTTTTTCGAGAGATAAGCCAGGTCGCCGCTGTCCAGGCGGATTCCGTAGAAGGTGAGAGGAATTCCGGCTTCTTTCATTTCCTGGAATACTTTAATCGCATTTGGAACGCCGGAATTTAATGTATCATAGGTGTCCACCAAAAGAATGCATGCGGTTGGATATAATTTGGCGTAGGTGCGGAAGGCGGTCAGTTCATCCGGAAAGCTCATGATCCAGCTGTGGGCGTGTGTTCCTTTTACGGGGACGTCAAACATCTGGCCGCAGAGGACATTGGAAGTCCCGATACATCCGGCGATCATGGCAGCTCTTGCGCCATAGATGCCTGCATCCGGTCCCTGGGCCCGGCGGAGGCCGAATTCCATGACCCCGTCACCTTTTGCCGCATAGACAACTCTGGCCGTCTTTGTTGCGATCAGACTTTGATGGTTGATGATGTTGAGAAGGGCGGTTTCTACCAACTGAGCCTGCATGATCGGAGCGATCACCTTAACTAACGGTTCCCTCGGGAAAATGACAGTCCCTTCCGGAATCGCATAGATATCGCCGGTAAATTTGAAATCAGAAAGATATTGCAGGAAATCATCTTCAAATAATCCGGTACTTCTTAAATAGTCCACATCTTCTTGATCAAAATGAAGATTTTCAATGTATTCGATGACCTGTTCCAGTCCGGCGCAAATAGCGTAGCCATTATTATTGGGGTTGGTGCGGTAGAACATATCAAAGATTACAGTTTCATTGACATCCTTTTCTTTAAAATACCCCTGCATCATGGTTAGCTCGTAGAGGTCTGTCAATAAGGTCAGGTTTCTCTGGCTCATAAGGTATCTCCTTTAAATATGTAAAGTATTTGTAAAATTATTCTGTAGTATACCATAGTTTCAGAAAAAGACAAGGGGATTGATAAAAAAATAACAAAAAGTACTTTACAATTACCAGAAGAAAGGTTGACAATTACAGATTGAATTATTATAATGTAACAGTATATATAGAAAGAAAAGACGCAGATGGAGACAGTAAGCCTGTTTTAAAGCTTCAGCGAACCGGGGAGGGTGAGAGCCCGGGGCGAGTAGAACAGATCTGAAGATCACTCCTGAGTCGCAGACTGAAATTGAAGTAAGTCTTGTCGGATTTCCACCGTTAGAAGGAACACATATGTTAGTATGGGGTAATAGGTGGTATAATCGAAGCAATGCCTTCGTCCTGATTACACAGGGCGGAGGTTTTTTTATTTCACAGGAAGGTTTGTCCTATGAAATAAAAAAGCCCTCCGGGCAGGAACGCACTACGGCGGTAGGGAATTATGTCGCTGAAGCGACCCGCCGTAGGCGGAGAATCCCCCAAGCGGGATTCTTTCTTGTTTCACAGGAGAAGCCTTTCAAACGGGATTCTCTATTGCTTCTCTTTCCATATAATGAACCAAAAAAGAATTAGAATGGAGGTTTTTGCAGAATGTATGAGAAAGTATCTACAAATCTGAATTTTGTAGACAGAGAGAAAAAAATTGAAAAATTCTGGGAAGACAATGATATTTTCCAGAAGAGCATGGACAGCAGAAAGAATGGCCCGACCTATACCTTTTATGACGGCCCGCCTACTGCCAATGGAAAGCCCCACATCGGCCATGTGCTGACGCGTGTCATCAAGGATATGATTCCCAGATACCGCACGATGAAGGGCTATATGGTTCCCCGTAAAGCCGGCTGGGATACTCATGGGCTTCCGGTGGAGCTGGAAGTTGAAAAACAGCTTGGGCTGGACGGAAAAGAACAGATTGAGCAGTACGGCCTGGAGCCGTTTATTGAACACTGCAAAGAGAGCGTTTGGAAATATAAAGGCATGTGGGAAGATTTTTCAGGAACCGTTGGATTCTGGGCGGATATGGATGATCCTTATGTTACCTATCATAACGACTTTATCGAATCAGAGTGGTGGGCTTTAAAACAGATTTGGGAAAAGGGCCTTTTATACAAGGGCTTTAAGATCGTTCCTTACTGCCCGCGCTGCGGGACCCCTCTCTCCAGTCATGAAGTGGCACAGGGATATAAGGATGTAAAAGAAAAATCAGCGATTGCCAAATTTAAGGTGAAAGGCGAGGACGCTTACATTTTAGCCTGGACCACAACGCCGTGGACCCTTCCTTCCAATGTGGCCCTTTGTGTAAATCCTAATGAAACTTATGTGAAAGTGGCATGT
Organism: Clostridiaceae bacterium; assembly: GCA_018378255.1. Classification (GTDB taxonomy): domain Bacteria; phylum Bacillota; class Clostridia; order Lachnospirales; family Lachnospiraceae; genus CHH4-2. The sequence continues at coordinate 4,798 of JAGZXV010000207.1, forward strand.
GGAGGAGAAACATATTATCTGGCTGAAGCTCTGTGCGATACCGTGTTAAAAGAAGAATACGAAGTTCTGGAGAAATATGTTGGAACAGATCTGGAATATAAGGAATACGAACCTTTATTTGATTTCGTAAATCCTAAGAAAAAGGCATTTTATGTGACCTGCGACACTTATGTTACGCTGACCGACGGTACCGGTGTGGTTCATATTGCGCCGGCATTTGGTGAAGATGACTCCAAAGTGGGCCGTAAATACGACCTCCCATTTGTACAGCTGGTGGATCCAAAGGGAGAGATGACAGCAGAAACCCCTTGGGCAGGCACATTCTGCAAAAAAGCGGATCCGCTGGTATTAAAGGATCTGGAAGAGCGGGGACTGTTATTTGCAGCTCCAAATTTTGAACACAGCTATCCTCACTGCTGGAGATGTGATACTCCGCTGATCTACTATGCCCGTGAATCCTGGTTTATCAAGATGACGGATGTGAAAGAAGACCTGATCCGCAACAACAATACGATTAACTGGATTCCTGAAAGCATTGGAAAAGGCCGTTTTGGCGACTGGCTGGAGAATGTACAGGACTGGGGCGTGAGCCGTAACCGTTATTGGGGAACTCCCCTTAATATCTGGGAATGTGAATGCGGACACCAGCACTCCATCGGCAGCATTGAGGAGTTGAAATCCATGTCCCCTAACTGTCCGGATGAGATTGAACTGCACCGTCCATTTATAGATGATGTGACGATTACCTGTCCGAAATGCGGAAAACAGATGAAACGTGTTCCGGAAGTGATCGACTGCTGGTTTGACTCCGGATCCATGCCGTTTGCCCAGCATCATTATCCGTTTGAGAACAAGGAATTGTTTGAAGCCCAATTTCCGGCTGACTTTATTTCAGAGGCAGTTGACCAGACCAGAGGATGGTTCTATTCCCTCTTAGCTATTTCGACCCTGATCTTTAATAAAGCGCCGTATAAGAATGTAATTGTACTGGGACATGTTCAGGATGAAAACGGACAGAAGATGTCCAAATCAAAGGGCAATGCAGTTGATCCGTTTGATGCTCTTGACACTTATGGAGCAGATGCGATCCGCTGGTATTTCTATATCAACAGCGCCCCCTGGCTGCCTAACCGTTTCCACGGAAAAGCGGTTCAGGAAGGACAGCGTAAGTTTATGGGCACTTTATGGAACACTTATGCATTCTTTGTGCTCTACGCTAATATAGATAACTTTGATGCAACCAAATATAAACTGGAATATGACAAACTTCCTGTTATGGATAAATGGCTGCTCTCCAAGCTGAATACACTGATAAAAGATGTGGACAGCAATCTGGAGAATTACCGGATTCCGGAAGCTGCAAGAGCGCTTCAGGAGTTCGTTGATGATATGAGCAACTGGTATGTCAGAAGAAGCCGGGAACGTTTCTGGGCTAAGGGAATGGAACAGGATAAGATCAATGCCTATATGACCCTTTATACCGCCCTGGTTAACGTGTGCAAGGCTGCGGCTCCTATGGTTCCATTTATGACAGATGATATCTACCAGAACCTGGTTAGAAGCATTGATAAGAATGCGCCTGAGAGCGTACATCTGTGCGACTTCCCGGCTGCAAAAGAATCCTGGATTGATAAAAAACTGGAAGCTGATATGGATGAGGTACTGAAGATTGTAGTGATGGGCCGTGCTGCCAGGAACACTGCAAACATTAAGAACCGTCAACCGATCGGCAGAATGTTTGTGAAAGCAGATCACGAGCTGTCCCAGTTCTATAAACAGATCATTGAAGAAGAATTGAATGTAAAAGCGGTGGAATTTACGGATGATATCCGCAGTTTTACCTCTTACAGCTTCAAACCCCAGTTAAAGACAGTGGGACCGAAATACGGCAAACAGCTGGGCAGCATTAAAAAAGCTCTTGCAGAGGTGGACGGCAACTCCGCTATGGATACGCTGAAGGAAAAAGGAGCATTGACCTTTGATTTTGGCGGGGTGGAAGTTGTTCTCACCGAAGAAGACTTGTTGATCGATACGGCTCAGACCGAAGGTTATGTATCGGAGGGCGACAACTATGTAACCGTTGTCCTGGATACCAACCTGACCCCTGAACTGATTGAGGAAGGCTTTGTACGTGAGTTAATCAGCAAGATTCAGACCATGCGTAAAGAAGCCGGATTTGAGGTGATGGATCATATTCGCCTGTTCCAGGATGAAAATGATAAGATTGCCGATATTCTGAAGGCACATACGGAAGAGATTAAGAATGAAGTACTGGCAGATAATATTTCACTGGGCCAGACCGGCGGATATGCGAAGGAATGGAACATCAACGGTGAAAAGGTTATGTTAGGCGTAGAGAAAATAACCAACGGCTGAGAACGTTGGTCATTAGGAGGATTAGCTGATGAACAGAGGCTTCGATAAGGAAACTTTCAAAAAAAGCGTCATCTACAATGTGAAGAATTTATACCGGAGGACAATTGACGAAGCAAAACCCGAGCAGGTTTTTCAGGCAGTGGCCTATGCGGTGAAAGATGTTATAATTGATGAATGGATTGCGACCCATAAAGAGTATGAGAAAGAGGATGCTAAGACCCTTTATTATCTTTCCATGGAATTTCTGATGGGGCGTGCGCTGGGCAATAATATCATTAATATTATGGCCCGGGACGAGGTAAAAGAAGTACTGGATGAACTGGGATTCGATCTCAATGTGATTGAAGACCAGGAGCCGGATGCTGCGCTTGGAAACGGAGGCCTGGGACGTCTGGCCGCCTGTTTCCTGGATTCCCTGGCGACGCTTGGATATCCTGCATACGGCTGCGGCATCCGTTACCGCTACGGTATGTTCAAACAGAAGATTGAGAACGGATATCAGGTGGAAGTGCCGGATGAATGGTTAAAAGACGGCAATCCATTTGAAGTGCGCCGTTCCGAATATGCGACGGAAGTAAAATTCGGCGGATATGTGAAGACCGTATGGGAGAATGGAAGAGAGCGTTTCGTTCAGGAAGGTTATCAGTCAGTTATGGCAGTTCCTTATGATCTTCCAATCGTCGGCTATGGCAACAATGTGGTCAATACGTTGAGAATCTGGGATGCACAGCCGATCAACACCTTTAACCTGGATTCATTTGACCGCGGCGATTACCAGAAGGCTGTGGAGCAGGAGAACCTGGCAAAGAATATCTGCGAAGTGCTTTATCCCAATGATAACCACTATGCAGGAAAAGAACTTCGCTTAAAACAGCAGTATTTCTTTATCTCCGCAAGTGTTCAGCGCGCGGTGAATAAATATATGGAAAAACATGATGATATCCGCAAGTTTTATGAGAAAAATGTTTTCCAGTTAAATGATACCCATCCAACGGTTGCCGTGGCAGAGCTGATGAGAATTCTTCTGGATGATTATGGCCTGACATGGGAAGAGGCCTGGGATGTGACAACGAAGACATGTGCTTATACCAACCATACCATCATGTCGGAAGCGCTGGAAAAATGGCCGATTGAACTGTTTTCCAGACTTCTTCCGCGTATCTACCAGATCGTGGAAGAGATTAACCGCCGCTTTATCATCCAGATCCAGCAGTTATATCCTGGTGACCAGAATAAAGTCAGAAAGATGGCAGTTATTTATGACGGACAGGTGAAGATGGCGCATCTTGCCATTGCAGGAAGCTTTTCTGTCAACGGTGTGGCAAGGCTGCACACGGAGATCCTGAAAAACCAGGAATTAAAGGATTTCTATCAGATGATGCCTGACAAATTCAACAATAAGACCAACGGCATTACCCAGAGGCGTTTCCTTCTCCATGGCAATCCAATGCTTGCGGAGTGGGTGACTTCCAAGATCGGCAATGAATGGATCACGGATCTTCCTCACATTCATGAGCTGGCCATCTATGCGGATGACGAGAAATGCCAGAAGGAATTTATGAACATCAAATACCAGAACAAGGTGCGTCTGGCTAAATACATCAAAGAGCACAATGGAATCGATGTGGACCCGCGTTCCATTTTCGATGTACAGGTGAAGCGGCTTCATGAGTATAAGCGTCAGCTGATGAATATTCTGCATGTGATGTTCCTGTATAACCAGCTGAAGGATAATCCGAATATGGATATGGTTCCGAGAACATTTATCTTCGGCGCTAAAGCGGCAGCCGGTTATAAACGTGCCAAAATGACTATTAAGCTGATTAATTCAGTGGCGGATGTGATCAACAATGATAAGAGCATCAAGGGCAAGATCAAGATCGTGTTCATTGAAGATTACCGCGTATCCAATGCGGAGATCATTTTTGCGGCTGCGGATGTCAGCGAACAGATTTCAACTGCCAGCAAAGAGGCTTCCGGTACGGGAAACATGAAATTCATGTTAAACGGCGCATTGACGCTTGGAACCATGGACGGCGCTAATGTGGAGATCGTGGAAGAGGTTGGAGAAGATAAAGCATTCATCTTCGGCGCATCTTCCGACGAGATCATCAATCTGGAAAATAACGGCGGCTACAATCCTATGGATATCTTCAACAGCGACCAGGATATCCGCCGGGTGCTGATGCAGCTGATTAACGGATATTATTCTCCCCATGATCCGGAGATGTTCCGCGAAATTTACAATTCCCTGTTAAATACGCAGAGCAGCGACAGGGCGGACACCTACTTTATATTGAAAGATTTCCGCGCCTATGCGGAAGCGCAGAAAAAGGTGGATGCCGCTTACCGCGATTCGGAGTGGTGGGCCAATGCAGCTATGATGAATGTGGCCTGCGCCGGTAAGTTTACGTCAGACCGGACGATCGAGGAATATGTGAGGGATATCTGGCATCTGAAAAAAGTGGAAGTTGATATGTAAATTGGGATTTAATTGAGGAAGTTACGCAGAAAAGCGGGGAAGAAGGCCGGGGAGCCAGACGGGGGAAACAAGCGATACAGGGGTCTGGTTTCAACCGTTAAGTGGAACTAAGGCTCCCGGCATGAAAAAAGGCGGTCCGATGCCCATTCACGGTAAACTCCTGATGACTTTACCGTTCAGGGGCATCTCAGACACTGATTCGGAATTCAGTGTCTGCCCGCCTTTTTTCATGCCGGAAGCCTAAGTTCCGCTAAACGGTTTCCACATGACCCCTGTATC
>JAGZXV010000208.1 GCA_018378255.1 Clostridiaceae bacterium
ACCAATGAGAACGCGCCGATTTTCGAGATCGCGGATTATGGAATTGTTGGAGATCTTTATAAAGTAATTCCTGCAATCATAGAAGAACTGGATAAATAATTTTTGAACACTAAAAATTTACCAAAGAGAGTTGCGAGTTACTGCCTGGGCCTGCTGCTTTTGGCCTTTGGCGTGACTTTCTCGGTCAGATCAGACCTTGGGGTGTCTCCGGTAAACTCTATCCCCTATGTGTTAAGCCTTCTGACCGGAATTGAACAGGGTATACTGACAACTTGTGTGTTTTGTTCTTATATCCTGATTCAGGCAGTTATATTGAGAAAAGAGTTTAAACCAATCAATCTGCTTCAGATTGTATTTGCTTCAATATTTGGTTACTTTGTTACCTTCTCCAATCATTTGTGGGCATTCTTACCAGTGCCTGGAAATTATGGAGTGCGTTTAGCCTTTTTGGCCGTCAGCATGGTATTCGTTGCGCTGGGGCTGATGTTCTACCTGTCTGCCGATATTGTCCCCCAACCGGCAGAAGGCGTGATGTTGGCAATTAATTTGAAAACCGGCGTTGAATTTTCCAAAGTGAAAGTGATGTTTGACGTGGCAGTAGTCATAATCGCAGCAGCAATCTCCTTAATCGGATTCGGAAAGCTGCAGGGAGTGAGGGAAGGGACCCTGATAGCGGCCATTGGAATTGGAAAAATTCTTGGAATTCTGAACCAGAAATACAAGAAATCCATTGAAGACTTCCTTCATAACATGTAACATAGATCATTAAAGTTGTATCTGATATTCTCCTTGGAAAACACGGTCATAGATAAAGTGACCGTGTTTTTTCCTGTCTGGAAACGTATGAGAAGTTCTCTCAATGCCCCGGTGGAATGAAGCATAGCAGCAAAATAATATCTGACAACTTTATTATTATAGTTATAATATTAACAAAAACAATGGATTATTAAAAAAATATACAGCTGAATGGACAAAAATATCTTTTTTTAGTACAATAATAACGTACAAAACATTTGAAATTACTAACAAATATGAAATGTCCTGCCCGCTGCGTCAATAACGCGTGCCGGCATCCGGGAAAGAAGGTATGATATGAGATATGAATTTCACCGGAAACGGGAGTTCAGCCCAAAGCGTGTCGTGATAGAAGAGATGACGCCGGACGTATTCCAGAGCGGCGCTCTGCTTTTTTACGTTTCGTCCGGCAGGGGAACTCTATGGATCAATGGAGTGGCCATACCTGTAATGTCAGGCAGTTTCGGCTGGCTCCATTCGTATCACATTTTCCGGTTTGAACCGGAATGGGAGGAAACTATAGAACTTTATACCTGTGCCTTCGATTATGCTCCGGCCTCTTATATCAGCTATCAGGACAGTCTGAAAATCACAAGGGATGTGATGACAGAATACGCGCCTGTAGTGGGGCTTGAAGGGGAAGAGGCGGCATACATAAAGGAATTGATGGAAGAATTTATTCAGGAGGGGGCCAAAGAGGAACCTGCCGATATCGTGATGGGGTATTCCATTTTTTTGGAACTCAGCACGCTGTTTCTCCGCTGCTCGGCCAGAGAGTGGGAGAGACATCCTGAAGACCGTTTTGAACGCAGTTTAGCCTGGAAACTGCTACAGCATATCTTCACTTACAGCAATGAAAACCTGACCCGGAAACGTCTGGCCGGTATCTATGGAGTGACGGAACGGGAGGTGAGCTGTCAGCTGAACCTTGCGGCAGGTCAGGGATTCGCCCGGCTTTTAAACTGTGCCAGGGTGGAACGGGCCTGTGATATGCTCTATTACGGCGGGCTTACCATGCATTACATCGCCCATTACGTAGGATATCATTCTGAGACCTCTTTTTACCGGGCGTTTAAGGAGATCAAGGGGATGACGCCCCAGGAGTACCAGAAATCCATGTGGTCAGGCCCGGAGAAAGATATATCTCCGATCGATGCTTCTGCACTGGCCATCCTGAATTATCTTTTAAGCCATTATCGGGAACCTTTGACTGTGGCTGAAACGGCGAAGGCTTTATATATAGAAAAAAATTCTGTGAACAGCATGTTAAAGGCGAATTTTGGTTTGGGCCTGGCGGACATCCTTACGGAACTCAGGATGACTTATGCCAAGACCCTGCTGAAAAACGGCAGTATGCCGGCGGCGGATGTGGCATTTGCCTGCGGCTACACCAGTCCCCATACATTCAGCCGTATTTTTTCCGCACAAAACGGGATGACGCCGGGGGAGTACAGAAAATTTGCCATACATGAGGACAGCCGGGATATCCGGGAGGAGAGGAGGGAGAATGGATGGAGTGTTCATTAGATTCAAGAGAGGATTCCAGCTACAGGGGAAAACAATATTTTCCATCTGAAATCCTGCCCAGGAAACTGAAAGTCCGCAGCTTTTGTCTCTGCGGGGAAAGAACGTTAGAGAATAAGGAAGATGTTACAGTTCTTTATATAAGAAGCGGAAGGGGCTCTGTCCGCATCAATGACAGGACTTTTGGGCTTGAACCGGGTACGCTTTTGATCCTCTATCCCTTTCATTTCAGAAAGATACAAGCCCAGGAAGGGATGCCGCTGGAGGGAGAAGAATGTATTTTGAATATGGGGGCCCTTCTGTTCATATTTGCGGTTCCTCCATACAGCCGTCCGGTTGCGGTGTTTGAAGGCAGCCCATCCATTTATCGGTTGGAATCCCAGCTCAGGAACCGTATGGAAGCAATGTGGGACAGGATATTGAAGGAGAACCAATCTGAGGATTGTTATGGTGAAAAAATGCAGTTCGCCCTTGTGATGAGAATCATGGTATTATGCCGAAAATATGGAATAATCGTCAGATAAATCGTGAATTATAATATAATGTCAAAAAAATGACGATAAATTCCGCTATATTGACACTCTTCTTGAATTGCCTTATACTTGAGCAAAATCTGAAGCATATAAAAGATCACAAGAGGAGGTAAATATTATGACAAAATGTATGGTCGGTGCATTGAAGGGAAAAACGGCAGCTATTACAGGAGCCGGGTCAGGAATCGGAAAAGCCATGGTTGAGCGTTATTTGGCAGAAGGGGCATCGGTTGTGGCCGCTGATATCAACGAAGAGAGCCTGAAAGTTCTGTTAGAAGAATTGTCAGGAGAATATGCTGATAAATTGAGGACGCTTAAAGTAAATGTTTCCAATAAAGACGAGGTGGAGGCGATGATTGATTATACAGTTGATGCGTTTGGAAAGATGGATATCATCATCAACAACGCAGGAATCATGGATAATCTGCTGCCAATCGCAGAAATGCCAGACTCCGTATGGGAAAGGATTATGAGCATCAACTTAGACAGCGTCATGTACGCATGCCGGAAGGCTGTCCAATATTTCCTGAAAGAGAACAGGGAGGGCACCATCATAAATACTGCGTCTTTAAGCGGACTTTGTGCAGGCCGGGGCGGTTTGGCCTATACGACATCCAAATTTGCGGTTGTAGGGCTGACTAAAAATGTGGCGTTTATGTATTCCGACGCAGGCATCCGCTGCAATGCCATTTGTCCGGGCGCTATTGAAAGCAATATCGGAAGCGGTATGAGAGAACCAAGTAAGTTGGGGATGATGAAAGCGGTAACCGGCAATGCCGGACGCACCCGCAATGGCTCTCCTGATGAAGTGGCTACGGCGGCTGTATTTTTGGCTTCAGATGCGGCGTCCTTTATCAATGGTGAGACGCTTACAATTGACGGCGGCTGGAGCGCTTATTAAAAATCTGCAGAAAGAATCCGCATCATGCGGAATCATATAGTATAGAAGGATCAGGATCAAAAAGGTTCTTTTTCACCTAACGCAGACCATGGGTCAGGTGGAAAAGAACCTTTTTGATTCCTTTCCGTCCGAAACGAAATATTTAGGACAAAAGGTTTAAAAATATGTTACAATAGATCAATGAATATAGATGTGAGGTACAGCAGTCATGGCTCAAAACAGAGGAATTAATCAAGATGTAACACAGGAGATGAACCGTTCCCTTCTCCTGAAAAATTTGAGGCGGAAAGGAACCTGTTCCAGAGTTCAGTTAGCCAATATTACCGGTCTGAAACAGGCGACTGTCACGAATATTATGAAAGATTTCCTGAATTGGGGCTTGGTTGAGGAAGTCGGTTTTCTAAACGGAAGCAAGGGCCGCCGGTCCATCGGCGTCGCTGTCAGTAAAGACAGATACCGGGTGATCGGTGTCCGCCTGGCCAGGAAACATTACAGCGTAGGTCTGTTTGATCTTGCCGGAGGCCTGGTTCAGGAAAAAAGGGTGGAATTTAGCGAGGATGAAAACTTAGATGCGCTGACCATCCTGGGGCAGATTTCCGGTGAAATCCGTTCGCTTGTAAAAGGATGCCAAAAGGAGCGGATACTTGCGGTAGGAATGGCGGTGCCTGGTCCGTTCATCGCAAAAAAGAACCGCATTGCCCTGATTACGGGAGCGGATATCTGGAAAGACATCGATTTAAAGGAATATTTTGATAAAGAGCTGGAACTGCCGGTATTTTTAGAGCACAATGCCAATGCCGGTGCCTGCGCCCATATGTGGAATATGAAAGAACAGTATCACGATGATATATTGATCTATATTGCCGCAGGACAGGGAATTGGAGCCGGTATCATTATGGACGGTAAAATATATCAGGGGGCTTTGGGAACGGCAGGAGAGATCGGCCATATGACCATTGAAAGGGATGGAAAACCGTGTTCCTGCGGTAACAGAGGATGCCTGGAACGTTATACTTCTTCCCTGGAGCTGGTAAAGGCCGTCTATGGGGACCAAGCCGGAACGCCGGGATGCAACTTCAAAGATGTGGAACAGAGAATCCGACGGGGAGACGAAGCCTGTGTGGAACACTATAAAAAAGCCTGTGAAAGCCTGGGAATCGGGATCATCAATCTGGTAAATGTTTTAAACCCCAACCTGGTGATCGTGGGAGATGAGATGTCCAAGCCCAATCCTCAGCTCATGGAACAGATCATCAGAGATACGGTTAAAAAAAGAATCCTGCCGGACGTCTGGGAGGAGCTTTCACTAGAGATCAGCCAATACGAAGGCGACCCGATTCTGACCGGTGCGGCGATCGTAGCTATTAACCGGATTTTTGACGATCCGGGCCGTTTTATTGAGCACATGATAAATGAGTAAAATAGAGAAAAAGTAATTGACTTTCTCCAAATTGGTGGTATGATTTAATCAGTGTATTAATTAATTCAATTAATACATAAAACGGAATAATAATAAAAATAAATTTGTATGGTCTGAGAAAAGGAGAAGAAGGTATGAGATTTTTTATCGACACAGCAAAAGTAGAAGACATTAAAAAAGCCAATGACATGGGGATTATCTGCGGTGTTACCACAAATCCGTCCCTGATTGCAAAAGAGGGAAGAGATTTTACCGAAGTAATTAAGGAAATTACCTCTATCGTGGACGGACCGATCAGCGGTGAAGTGAAAGCGACCACAGTGGACGCAGAAGGCATGATCGCAGAGGGTAGAGAAATCGCGGACATTCACCCCAACATGGTTGTGAAAATCCCGATGACGGTAGAAGGATTAAAAGCGACAAAAGTTCTGGCAAGTGAAGGGATTAAGACCAATGTTACGTTGATTTTTACTGCGAACCAGGCCCTTCTGGCAGCACGTGCAGGCGCAACTTATGTTTCCCCATTCCTGGGCCGTTTAGATGATATTTCCCAGTGCGGTGTGGATTTAGTCAGAACGATTGCTGAGATCTTCCAGGTTGCAGGTCTGGATACCCAGATCATTGCTGCCAGTGTGAGAAATCCGATCCATGTAACAGACTGTGCTTTGGCAGGAGCCGATATCGCAACCGTTCCATATTCTGTACTGGAGCAGATGACAAAACATCCGTTGACAGACCAGGGAATTGAAAAATTCCAGAAGGATTATATCGCTGTATTTGGTGAATAATATTTACATAATCTCGTCTTTCCACGAAATGGATTTCTTTGAATTGTTAACCTCTTGAAAAATGCCTCATACTGTGGTATACTCAAACCGTAAAGAAGCAGTATTAAATTGAATTTTTTGTAATTCCTGAAATGTTCGACACTCTTACCTTTTTTGAACCTACAGTATGACATCAGGGATTCCTATATTTATAAGCGGATGTCAAGCCTCCTATGAGTGGAAGGCAGAAGCTTATGTGCGGTTGCCCACCTAGCGTTGCTAGGCGTCAATAAGTAAGAAACGGCATTTTGGGGTTACAAAAGATAAAAGCAGCGAGCAATCGCTGCTTTATCTTTTTTTCATAATGTGTTAAGATAACAGAGAATATACTAGATAAGGAGGCATTATGAAAAACCAGAAATACAAATACTATCTATACTGGGGGATTACGGCATTTGCGGTGATCGCGGCCTGTATAGCTTTTGCATTCCTGATTATAAAGGGGAGCAGCGTCAGAAGCGGATTGAAGGAACTTAACTCCATATTAGCGCCGATTACATATGGTGCGATTTTGGCGTATCTGCTCACACCGATTTATAACCGTTATGTGAATAAAACCCGGCCCGGATTTGAGAAGATGCTGCACAGTAAAAAGGCCGGTGAGAGCTGCGCAAAGGCTGTGGGCACTTTGGTCAGCCTGGTACTCATAATTGTGGTTGTGGTAGGTTTATTTTGGATGATCCTTCCTCAGGTGATCACAACGATCAACGGGGTGATTGAAAGTTTCCCTAATAATGCGGATATGCTGTACCAGTGGCTCCAGCAGGTGCTGGCGGACAATCCTCAGGTGGAGGAAACTGTGTTAGGAAGCTATGAAAAAGGGCTTTTACAGTTGGAAACCTGGGTTACCACTGATCTGGTGAAGGTGATGTCCAGCGTGGTTTCCGGCGTATTATCCGGTGTGGTGTTTATTAAAAACCTTTTAATCGGCCTGATCGTCATGGTGTACCTGCTGAACATTAAAGACCTGTTTGCGGCCCAGAGCAAAAAGCTGGTTTACGGGCTGTTCCCGCTGTGGCTGGCCAACCGTGTTATTGAAAAAGTGCGTTTTATTCATCAGGTATTCGGTGGTTTTATTATCGGTAAGCTTTTGGATTCCCTGATTATTGGAATCATTTGTTTTGTTTGTCTGACGATTATGAAGATGCCTTATATCATGCTCATCAGTGTGATCGTCGGCGTTACGAATATTATCCCGTTTTTCGGGCCTTTCATCGGTGCTATTCCCAGCGCGGTGCTTCTTTTGTTTGTGAGCCCGATTAAATGTTTGTATTTTCTGATTTTCATTCTGCTTTTACAACAGTTTGACGGTAACATATTAGGACCCAAAATTCTGGGGAATTCCACAGGTTTATCCAGTTTCTGGGTGCTGTTTTCTATCCTTGTATTCGGAGGGATCCTGGGCCCTATCGGAATGATTATCGGGGTGCCGGCATTTGCGGTAATCTACAGCCTGATATCCGAATGGGTATGCAGTTCCCTTAAAAAGAAGGAGCTTTCGGTACTGACTGATGATTACCATGGCCTGGACCATATAGATGAAGAAAAGAAAACATATATAAAATAAGGGGCATTTATGCAGAAAAAGCGATTTATCCGATGGTTTGCCGGGATGCTGACTTTGGTCATATCCCTGATAATCATTATACTTGTGTATGAACCGGAAGAAGAAGGGATTCAAAGAGCGGCTGCTTTTAAGGCAGCGGCTCTTTCTATGGATTCGAAGGAAAACTGCATGGCGAAAGCGAAGGAACAGCAGAGCAGGTTTACGGCAAAAGACCAGAAGAACTGGTATGTACCCTATATGGATTATTTGTACCAGACCGGGTATCTTTCCGAAGAGCTGACGCCGGCCGATGCGGATACTGCGGAGGGTCATTTAACATACGCAGAGGTGGATTTCCTGGCGGGACAGATTTCCAAGGACCTGAAAAATACGGTTCGCATGACAAGGCAGAACAAAGATGAGCCGTTCCCGGAAGACCAGTGGTGGTATTTTTATGACCAGCTGCTGGAAGAAAATGGAAGCCGGCAGGAGGTAAAAGAAGAGACGATTCTGGTCTATGGCACCATTGCGAATGTTGAAACGGCAAAACCGTGGACTGTTTATACCAATAAAGGGGATTTTGGCTTTGAAGGGCTGGCCATGGATGCCTATATCGATAATGAACTGGATGTGGTATACCGGGACAATGAAATCATTCGGATCAAAGAACTGGTATCGACAGAGGTAACGTACAGCAATGTATGGCTGAGTCAGGGAAAAGAGAGTACATATAAAGTTTACTTAGGAACCATTACCCGGGAATTTGACGTTAAAGACCAAATCGACGATCCCGGGCAGTATTTGAATAACTTGGCGGACATCCGGCTTGATAAAGGCAAACTCATAAAAATATCTTTGAAAAAGGAACGGATACAGGGCAGGGTCCTGGAAGTCAAAGAGGATACAATAGAGATTGAAGGCTATGGGGAAGTGCCTTTGGATGAGAATTTTAAGGTCTATAAGACTTATGGAGAATTTAAAGTACAGAAGATGAGTGATCTTCTTGTGGGTTACGATTTGCAGGAATTTATTGTGGCCGGCGGGAAGCTTTGCGCTGCCTTAACGGTCCGTCCGTTTGATGCGGAGCAGATCCGGGTGCTCTTAATGGATACCGGTTTTAAATCCATTTTTCATCAGCAGGTCTCCCTCGTTTCCGAGGTCCCGATAAAGTTAACTTATGGAAAAAAAGAGGAGACTGTGGCGGCGGGCCAGGCGTTTACCATTACGCCGGAAGATGAACGGCTGAAGGAAGGCCGTTTAATCCTGCAGCCGGAAGATGGAAAAAGCGAGATACAGGTGACTACGATTGAGCGGGGTCTGGGTGTTCCCTCTTATGGAGGCCGTCTGGAAATCAAGCTTGAAGAAGAGGGGCTGGTACTGGTGAATGAGCTGTTCCTGGAAGAATATCTGGTGAAGGTAGTTCCCAGCGAGATGCCCAGCAGTTATGAGATGGAAGCTCTCAAAGCCCAGGCGGTCTGTGCCAGGACCTATGCGTACCGGCAGATCCGCAGCAACAGTTACAGCAGATACGGAGCCCATGTGGACGACAGCACCAATTATCAGGTTTACAACAATATTATAACTGATTCAAAAACCGCAGAAGCTGTTAACCAGACATATGGAATGCTGCTTCTCTATAATGAATCCCCTGTGGAGGCATATTATTTTTCAACGTCCTGTGGTCACACCACAGACGGTACGATCTGGGGAGCGTCACCGGAAGATGTGCCTTATCTGACGGGCACTCTGAGCAGGGATGGGGGAGGAAGCTTAAATCTTACCAGCAATGTGGATTTTGCCGATTTCATTAAGAATAAAAATTATGCATCGTTTGAATCTTCTTTTGCATTTTACAGGTGGAGCACTTCCATTACAAATAAACAGCTGGAAACCAAAATCAACGATGTAGGAACCATTACCGGAATGAGCATGAAGGAACGCGGCGTGGGCGGAATCGGAAAAGTTCTGGAGGTGGAAGGAACGGAAGGAACCAGGGCAGTCAAAGGCCAGAGCCAGATCCGGTCGCTGCTCGGCAATCCGGAATTGGTCATTAAAAAGAATGACGGCGAAACCATAACAGGGTGGAACACCCTTCCGAGCGCGTTCATTGCCATTGAGACGGAAGCGGCAGATGAGAATGGAATTATTACCTTCCGGATTTACGGAGGAGGCTACGGTCATGGCGTGGGAATGAGCCAGAATGGCGCCCAGGGAATGGCTAAATCTGGTTATACGTTCGATAAGATTTTGAAATTTTATTATCATGATGTGCAGATAAAGGAACCTTGAAGTTAGAGATGGGGGATCTTTATTTAACTTATTGGCGGGGGTAACGCCATGAAGAAGGG
>JAGZXV010000209.1 GCA_018378255.1 Clostridiaceae bacterium
AACCGTGAACCGTGTTCCGGCCTCCCGCAAACCAGGAGCCCCGTCCGGCGAGAAGCCAAATCACACCCGCCTGGTCCGACGCCCCGCCCCCGATCCCTGGATTCACGGCTGTGTATTGTCATGAATAAATGAAAATAAAAACTTTGGAGAAGGAAAGTAGAAAAAGCAAAGAAGCATTTGATTGAGATGGTGTTTGGTATTTTGTGCAGGTTATGTCATGAAGATTTAATGTAAATGACTTGGGGATTAACAGTAAAACGTCAAGGCATTTTCGAAAATGCCTTGACGTTCGACGTTAAATTTTTTTATAATTTACAAAATTGTTTTTAATTACTTGAACCAGAGAAAACCAGCAGGAAATCGGGGCATCGGACCGTCTTTTTCCATTCCTGGAGTCTTAGTTTCACTTACGGTTGGAAGCCGGTTTTCATCACCAACGGATTCCGCCTGGCCCGTCTGCGCCCAAACATCCAGTCCGTCCCCTCTCCCCGATTTCCTGCGTTACTTTCACTAATCAAATCCCAATTTTAAAACCTAAATCCTATTTTTTACCCATCCAATCACATCCTGAATCACTTCATCCCGGCAGTATTCATTGAAAATCTCATGGAAGAGTCCTCCATAGATCTTCATCTGTTTATCCGCAGAAGAAGCAGCTGCAAAGAAATCATAGGTATCCTGTACGCTTACAAGCCCGTCTTTTTCTCCATGAAGCATGAGAACCGGATATTTAAAATTCTCCATGTTGGAAACAAACCAGTCAAGCCCGCCGCAGATTGCATAGCAGAGCCCGGTAGTAAATGTCTTTGTATTATAAGGATCTTTTCCATACCAGTCCACAACCTCGGCAACGGAACAAACTCCGGCACCTAATTCATTTGGAAGCTGGGTATGAGGATCTATCCCTTTAGGAACACCGGTGATCAGGCCGCCGTTGTCTTTTACAAGAGCTCCGCTGGTGATAATGCCTTTCAACTTTTTATCCGTGTATTTGGCTCCGTAGAGGGAGACTGTAAAACCGCCCATGCTGTGTCCGATTAAGAATACAGGAAGATCCGGGTTTTCGCTGATTGCCATATCCACGATAACATTGGTGTCGTCCAGAAGTTCATTGAAATCTTCGTAATAGGTCCGTTCGCCTTCCGAGCGTCCATGTCCCCGGTGGTCAAAACGGTAGGTTCCGATACCAGCTTTGTGGAACAGATCTGCAAAGTAATCGTAACGCCCCTGATGTTCACAAAGCCCATGGACGATGACTGCCACGGCTTTGCAGGAATCGGGAAGTTCCTTGTTTAGATACAGTTTTGTGTTGTCATAAGAAGAGATCATTTCTCCCATTTGTAAAACCCCCTTTTTATTTTATATCCTGTTAGGTATATTTTATCATAAGATCCGGGATGATGCTACAAGACGCCTGACTATTTTCCAGGCTGTTTTTTATATCCCAAGCGTATAAAGTTATGTATTTGTCAGGATAATAAAAGACACAGACGCTGTTATTCAGATAACAGCGTCTGCGCACTCTGATACTCCTGTCATAATATCAATTGACTTACGGTATCCATACCCCGTTTTCATCCACTCGGTAACCATCCGGCGTTATGGTATTCGTAAGCAGAGCCCCTTTTGGCCTGCCCTCTTCATTTCCAAAATAGTACCATTTGCCAAGAATTTGATGCCAGCCTGTATACATATATCCGCGGCGTCCGTCGGACTGGTCATGGAGGAAATATTTGCTGCCGTTCAAGGTCAGCCAGCCGTCAGCCATATAACCGGCGCTGTTAAAGTAATACCAGTTATACGAAGTTCCATATGGAAGACAGGCCCATTGGGAGGATGGATAGGTATTGTTTCCATAGGAGTACCACCAGCCGTTTGAATCAAGAATCCAGCGGCCTCCTGGTTCTCCACTGCCGGAACTGTCTTTAGAACTGCTGATGGGATCTTGTTGCTTCGGAGGTTCTGGTTCTGGATCAACCTCGTCTCCTTTATTATCATCTCCCTTATCATCGTCCCCCTTATCAGTAGTTTTTTCTATATATTTATACCCCATGATGAAGGGGCTGAAATTGGGTACCGTAATCCTGAGACCCTGCCCGGTCATTTCGAATGGAACAAAATAGGGCTGGCCGGAAGAGGGAATGTGGAGAATCGAGATTTCGTAATTATCAGGATTCGTTCTCATGTCCTCATCAGGATAGGCGATTGTAAAGGTAGAGCCTTTTCCCTGCACTTCATCCCCGGTCGCCACATCGATTAATTTGATCTCCATAGGGATGAGGATTGTATTTTCGTCAAACTGGGGATGCTTCTCTAACTCTTGATCGATGGTTTCCTGGATATCAGGGGTTACTTTTTTTGCGACTAACACAAAGCCGGTTTCATCCGGAGCCTGGTCCGGGATCAGGGAAGCAGCGGGTTCTTCTACGGTCAGTTCAAAGCTGTCTGAGACGAGACGGTATTCTATGGACTGTTTATATGCGGTAATTGTAGTTTTTCCTGCTTTTTTCAGGGTGATTTTCCCGGATTCATCGATTTCGGCAACCGATGGGTTGCTGCTGGTAAAATGGGTTTGGAGCGCGTCCGCACCGCCGTTTATAGTTGGTGTAAAATCAGGTTCCCCTAAAGTCTTCCTCACCCTGCTGTCGGCAGGCATTTCAATAATCAGAGGAGGCTGGTCCTTTAACAGGACGTCTTCAATGGTTGTTTTGATCTCTGTGCCGCCTTTTAGGCCTGTTAAAAGGGCAGTGTCCATTTCATCCCGTTTTATTTCGGTTTCGTCGATGGACGCGGAGGAAAAACGGTATCCTCAGGTGGAGATAAGGCCAGTTCGTCCAATGTTCCGCTGTCGAATATAAGATCGGTTTCGGCGTTGAGGTTCAGTATGATTTTTCCAACCGATGCCTTTGCTCCCATATCAATATATCCTTCCGGCAGAAAGAGGAGGCCTTCTACTCCTTCGTCTGCGCTCTCGTCTAACACTGAATTTAGGAAGGTGTACCGGATGGTCCCTATATTGACATGGAGATCGTCTTCCGGATCGGTCATCTCTTCTCCAACATAACATCCGGCTCCGATGATGGAGTACTCTTCTGTAAACCAGTGGGTGCCGTTGACCGTACAGGAATCCAGTATTACATCGATGCTGTCGATACTGAAATTAAAACATCCCTCATAAACACCTCCTGCCTGGATGCTGGCAATATTGCTGTTTTTTGCATAGATGCGGATACTTCCCATATCGATATCCGCTTCGGCAGTAGCATTGCAGGCGCCCAGAATATCGCCTTCAATTGTGCTGTCATATACTTCTATATTAATTGACTTACAGGTTCCATTTTGGTGTCTATCCCGTACACCGTTAATCAAATGGCTTCCGCAAAGGCCGTCACCGAGCACAATGCTGCTGTTTCTAACCAGAATCTCCGATTTGCCGAGGGCAGCATTTATGCCTTGATTGCTGATATAGCTGCCTCCCGATATCATATCTAAATCGAGAGTGGAATTAATAATGGACAACTCAGTTGCCTTTATTGATATGTCGGCATCTCTGGAATTGGTTTCCATATGCGATCCGCAATAAATTTGGTTAAAGCAGGAATCGGTCAATTCCGCATCCTCAATAGTCAGTTTTGCGGTCCCATCGACTCTGGCAGTAACACCGGATTCCGTCACCCAAGCGCCGCCGGAGCATTCGGAGAACTTTCCTCCTCTTATTGTCAGATCCGATGATGGAACGGAAGTATTCCATCCGCCTCCTGCCAGATTTTGCACATGTCCGGCTTCGAAAATCATTGGGATGCCGTTGGCAATGACGGAAACCGGAGAATCCGCACCGATCTGATAATCATCTTCACCCTGGATGATGATCTTGTCGATGCCTTTGTCTCTTGGAAATACCACGGTATCCAAATCAGCCGTGTCTCCCTGCAGGTCAATGGTTAAAACTCCGGTGCCAGACCCCAGATCCGCTAAGACATCGGCTATGGATAAATAATCGCTGTCATTCCCTGACCCAACCACGGCAGTGGTTCCAAAACTGTCGGTTATCAGGCCCAAAGGCATCAATTCATTCGTATCGTTGATGAGTTCTTCGCCATTGGACGGGCTGGCGTCCGTATAGGTTTCCTCCTCATCCTGTTCTGTTTGGGGGGCATTTTCCCTGTCTGCATTGGAACTGCTTGCGTATGCGGTAAGCCCCCACCGGCTTTTGCCGCCGTCGCTGTTTGGTGCTGCCGGCCATATTGGTATGGTGCTGAAAATGAGACACCAAATCATTCCCAAAGCGGCCTTTTGTTCCCACATTCTTTTCATATCCCTATCCTTCTCCTTTCAAAAATATACGAAAAATGTATTAATATGAGTTCAATTTATCAAATCCCGGCAAAGCAGCGGGGATTTTTAGATGTTCCTGAGTAATAAAAAAGCAGACCCGGCTGCAGTCTGCTAAAACCCAGTCAGGATCTGACTGGGTGACAAATGCAGCTGGCTGGCTTTTCATATTAGTATATGAAGAGGCCCCTTTAGTTTTGCGTCACCGCCTTTCGACGGGTTTGCCAAATATGTGATTTTTAAAACAGATCATAATACACATGCAGAATTTTCGTAAATTTACTATAACTTCATTATACCTTGGATACGGTAAATAGCAACCATTATTTAGCCTAAATAATCTTTATACAATCTTTATACCCTGTTTCATTTTCTTTCTATCATCTTAATGTGGTTTTCGTTTACAATGAAGGTGTAAAAAGGAGGTGTTTTTATGCTGTTTAGAAAGACGAAAACCATTATAATAGTAGGTTCCAGCCGGTTTGGTTCAGGGCTTGCGGGAATGCTGTCGCAGAAGGGTTCCAGGGTGGTTGTGATCGATGTGAAAGAGGATGCCTTCAGAAAGCTTCCGGATGATTTTTCCGGTTATGAAATTATCGGAGATGGGACCGATATGGATATATTAAAGCAGGCGGGAATCGAAGAGGCAACTATCGCCATTGCGGCGACGAATGATGATAATACCAATCTGTTGATCGCACAGATCGCCAGCAGGATTTTCCATGTTCCCAATGTGTATTCCCGTTTGAATGACAAGAACAAAGAAAAACTGATACGGGGCTTTAATATTAAACCGATCTGTCCATTTGTGCTTTCTGTCAATGAATTCGCCAGGCTGTCCAATGAAGAGTATAAGGAGGTCAGCAGCTTATGAAAATTGTAATTGCGGGAGGGCGCAATGAGGCGGATTTCCTGATTGGCATGATGCTGGCCGGAAAACATAAGCTGATTGTTATCAATGAGGACAGAAATTACTGCGAACACCTGTCGTCTGTCCACGATTTGCCTATCATATTTGGGGATCCATGTAAAGAGTATATATTGGAAGACGCAGGAATAAAAAATTACGATATTATGATCGCTCTGGGCGATAAAGATGCGGATAATCTGGCCATCTGCCAGATGGCAAAACGGCTGTTTGCGGTTAAAAAGACGGTATGTACGGTAGGAAATCCTAAAAATGTGGAATTATTTGAAACTCTTGGAGTGGACAGGGTGATCAGTGCCACCTATATGCTGGCTCATTTTATAGAACAGGCATCTATGGTAGAAAATATCGTGAACGTGCTGCCTTTGAATACCCAGAAAGTGCTGATGAACGAAATAAGGATAGACTCTTCTTACCCGGTGGTTGACAAACAGATTATGGAAGTGGATTTCCCCCATAATGCCATCATCAGCTGTATAATCAGGGATGCACAGGTGATCGTGCCTAACGGACAGACCAAGATTATGGCAGGAGACCGTCTTCTGGTTCTGGCTACGCCGGAAAATCAGGAAGAGGTTGTAAAATTAATCGTGGGAAGCAAACTGGAATAGAGTTTGCGATGAGAATCCGCAGCGTTTGAATGCTTAGAAATGAAGGAAAATATGAATAAATCAGGAATAAATGATAAAATAACAATCTCCGGATACGCTCTGATTACAGGGTATTTGGGGATTGTTATGGTTATGGCGGGAGTGATTACGCTGCTGCCGCTGTTTACATTGATTTTTTATCCGGAGGAATTGGACCAGGCAGGTTATTTCATTGCCCCTGGGGTGATATCCATCCTTCTGGGTTATCTGACCAGCCTGGTTCTAAGGGGAAAAAGGCTGGGGAATTTGGAGAGAAACCAGGAGATGATCGTAGTTGCGGCCACCTGGATGATCACCATCTGTGTGACGGCTCTGCCCTTTGTCCTGTCGGGAAATTATACCTTTACCCAGGCGGCTTTTGAAACGACCAGCGGTTTGAGCACCACTGGACTGAGCGTGGTGGATACGGCTTTGGCGCCCCACATTTTTTTGATTCACCGCACCGTACTGCTGTTTTTCGGGGGAATCGGCCTTGTGCTGGTGATGACCTCCGTACTGTCCGATATCTATGGAATGCGCCTTTATAATGCGGAAGGCCACTCAGACCGGCTGCTTCCCAATCTTCTGGAATCAGCCCGGTTGATTATCGGCATTTACAGCGGTTATATATTGGCAGGAACAGCGCTCTACATCCTGTTTGGAATGAGCCCTTTTGATGCGTTTAATCATTCGATTGCGGCATTGTCCACAGGAGGCTTCTCCACAAGGCCGGAGAGCATCGGCTATTATAACAGCGCCGCGATTGAGATGATAACCATTGTGCTGATGCTGCTGGGGGGAACGAATTTTCTCGTACACCTGCTGCTTTTGAGAGGGAAAATCAGGGATGTTTTGTTTCATTGTGAGACCAGGATCACGTTGTTCCTTCTGGCCTTTTTTTCACCGCTGATGCTTGTACTTTTAATGCATGGAATGTATAATGAGGTATCAACAGGTTTGAGAGCTGCTGTGTTCCAGGCGGTTTCCGCTCTCACAACTACAGGATTCCAGACGGTGGAGACATTTCAGACTTGGAGCCCTGCGCTGATGCTGATTATGATCGTTTTAATGCTGATTGGCGGGAGCGCAGGCTCTACAGCCGGAGGGTTAAAAGCTTACAGGGTTTATGTTATTTTAAAAGAAATTAAATGGAAGCTTATCAGGGATATTTGTCCCAACAGAATGGTTTTCACTGAGAATATACCCAGATATGGGAAAGAGGAAGCGGTCAGTTTTAGAGAAAAAGAGCAGATTCACACATTTGTCTGCGTTTACTTAATCCTGTTCCTGGCAGGGACATTTATCTTCTGCCTGTTTGGGTATTCCATACAGGATTCCATGTTTGAATTTGCCTCCGCCCTCAGTACGGTCGGACTTTCAGTTGGAATCACATCTTATGATGCCAGCCCGGTGATCCATTGGACGGCAACAGCCGGCATGTTTTTAGGGCGGCTGGAGGTGTTTGCAGTGCTGATTGGGGCGGCCAGGATCTTCACTGATGGAAAAAGGATTGCAGCAAAACGGAAGAAGAGGATCAGGAGGTAGCCGTGCATGTTTTACAGCTTTAAGAAGGAAATAGAATTGATAAAAAAGGTGCTGAAGGTTTCGATTGTATGGGTACTTTCCACCATGCTCGCCATAGTTTTAGAGCGGATGTCCATCCGTGTGGAAAATCTGCTGCTGATCTATATGGTGGGGGTTTTAATCAGCATTGTGGAAACAAGCAGCATGGTGTGGGGAATCGGTTCCGCCGTTGTTTTTGTATTCACATTTAACTTTTTATTTACCGCCCCTAAATTCACCTTTGCGGTGGACGATCCAAATTATATTATATCATTTGTCATCTTTATTATTGTGGCAGGAATTGTCTCCACTCTGACTATTAAACTGCAGAAACAGATGCAGATTGCCAATAAAAAGTCGGAGATAACCTTAAAGATCAATGAAATTGGAAGTGGTTTTTTGAATTTAACCGGTTATGGGGCCATTGAACGCTACAGCCAGGAGAGCCTGAGCAATCTGACCGGCCGGCACGTGGATGTGCTGCTTCGGGAGAATGAAAAAGATGAGTTTAACGACAGCATTGCGGAATGGTGCTACCGCCATGCGATGCCCTGCGGCCATGGAGAAATCCAGTTTACACAGGATAAAAACCTATATCTGCCCATTCAAAACAGCAATAAAACATATGGTGTGATCATATTTGATTGTGAGGAGGAAGGACTTCAGGAAGATGAGGAGATCTATATTAAAACCGTAATATCCCAGGTTACGTTGGTTCTGGAACGGGAACGGCTTGGACGGGAAAAGGAAGAGGGGAGAATCCAGGTAGAACGGGAACGGCTGAAAAGCACCCTTCTCAGAAGTATTTCCCATGATCTTCGCACACCATTAACAGGAATCGCGGGAAGCGCCAATTTCCTTTTTGACAATATAAGGGAACTGGACCAAAATACGGCGCAGAGCATGTTAAAGGACATCTGTACCGACGCGGAATGGCTGAATACCATGGTGGAAAATCTGCTGAATATGACACGGATTCAGGAAGGGCGGCTGGATATCAATAAGAAAAAAGAGGTGGTGGATGATATCATTTCCTCTGCGGTTTCCCTGGTATCCAAGCGGATCGGCAATCATACGTTAAAAACAGAAACCCCGGAAGAGATATTACTGTTCCCGGTGGACGCCCGCCTCTTTATACAGGTTCTGGTCAATCTGCTGGATAATGCCTTCCGCCATTCCGGAGATGGGACTACGGTGGTGATCTCAGCCGCTGCACAAAGAAACAATATGGTTTTCCGTGTTTCAGACAATGGGGTGGGAATACCGGAAGGCAAGTTGGAACAGATCTTCGACAATTTTTTTACAACGGCCTACCAGAATGGAGACCGGCAGAGAGGGGTAGGGCTTGGACTGACGATCTGCAAAGCGATCGTGGAGGCCCACCACGGTAAAATTGTAGCATTTAATAATGAAAAGGGAGGAGCCACCTTCCAGATAGAACTGCCTATGGAGGACAAAAACCATGAATGAGCCGAATATATTAGTGGTTGAAGACGACCAGACAATACAGAATTTTATTAAAATTTCATTGAAGACGAAAGGGTACCGGTACGTGCTGGCAGACGATGGGCTGTCCGGAATTTCACTCTTTTATGCCAATAATCCGGATCTGGTCCTTCTGGATCTGGGGCTGCCGGATATTGATGGTATGGAGGTTCTAAGGCAGATCCGCCAGGAATCCGAGACGCCGGTTATCATCGTGTCCGCCAGGGGACAGGAGAAAGAAAAGGTGGCGGCTTTGGATGACGGGGCAGACGACTATATTGTAAAGCCATTTAATGCAGGAGAGATGCTGGCCCGGATTCGTGTGGCTCTGCGGCACAAAGGGGCTGTGGCCAAGCCTATGACAGAATTTGAACTGGATGGAATACGGATCGATTTTGACAGGCGAAAGGTTTATAAGAGAGGGGAAGAGATTCACTTGACCCCGTTGGAATACAAGATGGTGGTGCTCATGGTGAATAACAGCGGTAAGGTGCTGACCCATAAATATATTCAGCAGGAGGTATGGGGGTACGATACTACTGACGACTACCAGTCCCTTCGCGTATTTATGGCAAACATACGCCGCAAAATAGAAGAGGATTCCACAAAACCCCGGTTCATCTTGACGGAAGTCGGCGTCGGTTACCGGTTCGTGGAGTCGTAGACAGAAAAATAAGAGGCATTCCAGGCTGCTGAAAGTATGATCAGCCGCCTGGAATGCCTTTTGTTATCTGCGGAGCCGTTTGAGCTGTCCAAGTCCCCGGGACAGGGCGCTG
>JAGZXV010000210.1 GCA_018378255.1 Clostridiaceae bacterium
ACAGGGGCATCATTAATACCGTCTCCCACAAAGGCCAGCGTCCTGTCTCCCTGCTCACTGTTTAGCAGTTCCTCCACTTTATTAACCTTATCACCCGGCAGAAGGCTTCCGAAGACTTTATTGATTCCCAGTTTATCGGCAACCGCTTTGCCCACTTCTTCCTTATCACCAGTCAGCATGACCAGGTTTTTCACACCATGCCGGCGAAGGCCTGCAAGCGCATCCGGCACATCCTCCCGTATTTTATCGGAAATGATAATAGCTCCCAGATATTCACTGTCCTTAGCCAGATACAAGGTCGTGCCAATAAGGCTTTGATGAACTGAAGCGTTGACGCCCTGCTCCTGCATCATCTTTTGATTCCCGATATAGATATCTGTCTTTTTGCCTTCCAGTTTCAGAACGGCATGAACTCCACGGCCCGGAATTTCTTCAATATTATCAATATCCTCTTTATTAACCGGCTTTCCATAAGCTTCTTTAACCGAAAGCGCGATCGGGTGGTTGGAATAATATTCTCCCATGGCCGCTGTCTTTAAAAGTTCTTCTTTAGAAAGGGATACCGGCTCCACTCCGGTCACTTCAAATTTACCTGTTGTCAGGGTTCCCGTCTTATCGAACACAACCGTATCCAAAGTTGAAACCGCCTCCAGATAGTTGCTTCCCTTCATCAATATGCCATTCCTGGATGCAGCGCCCAATCCGCCGAAGAAGCTTAACGGCACTGAAATCACCAGCGCACAGGGACAGGAAACTACCAAAAAGCTGCAGGCTCTGTATACCCACACCGACCATTCCCCGCCCAGCAAAAGAGGCGGTATCACTGCCAGCGCAAGGGCCAGAATCACCACAATCGGCGTGTAAACCCTTGCAAACCTGGTAATAAATGCCTCCGCCTTTGCCTTTCTGGAACTGGCGTTCTCCACCAACTCCAGAATCTTGGCAACAGTGGAATCATCAAACAGTTTGGTGACCTTCACTTCCAGCACACCGTTTAAATTGATGGAACCGCTGACAATATCGGCTCCCTCCCCAACTTCAACCGGCATGGATTCCCCTGTCAGCGCCTTGGTGTCCAGGCTGGAATTTCCCTTTGTGATAATTCCGTCCAACGGAACTTTTTCTCCCGGTTTTATCACGATCAGATCACCGATCTCCACCTCGTAAGGATCTACCTGCTCTTCCTTCCCGTCTCTCAGCAGGTTTGCATATTCCGGGTTGATATCCATCAGATCCGTAATGGATTTTCTGGACTTGTTAACCGCATAGTCGCTGAACAGTTCGCCTACCTGGTAAAAAAGCATGACTGCAACGGCTTCTTCCAAAGATCCTACGGCAATGGCGCCAAACGTGGCAATTGTCATCAAAAAGTTCTCATCAAATATCTGTCCGCTCTTAATATTGCGGGCCGCTTTAAGCGGTATATCATAGCCTGCGGACAAATAGGACAGAATAAACGGAATCCAGGCAAACGGACTTCTGTCCTCCATTAAAAATCCTATTACCAAAAGCACAGCGCTGGCCGACAGGCGAATCACCATCTTTTTTTGTTTTTTCGTCATAATGTTCACCCGTCCGCCTACCGGATTACCTTAAATTCCGCTTCCGGTTCGATCTTATCTGCCAGCACTCTGGCCGCTTCCACAATGCGTTCCTCTTCTCCGTCCTCTGCTTCAATTACAAGCCGCTGTGTCATAAAGCTTAAACTGGCTGATTTCACACCGTTTAACTTCTTAACGCCTTCTTCAATCTTAGCCGCACAGTTTGCACAGCACAATCCTTCTAATTTTATCACTTTTTTCATAATTGACCTCTTTCCCCGCTTCCAGCGGCTTATAGTTATTCTGATATTTATTCGTTAATATGTTCCATACCCTGAGCTAAAATTGTCTGGATATGGCCGTCTGCCAGACTGTAAAACACGGTTTTCCCATCTCTTCTGAACTTTACAAGGCGCATCTGTTTTAACACCCTCAACTGATGAGAAATGGCCGACTGCCCCATCTGAAGCAGGGTCGCAATGTCGCATACGCACATCTCCGACTGGCTCAGCACATATAAAATCTTAATTCTGGTGGAATCACCAAATATCTTAAAAAACTCTGCCAGGTTCATCAGCTGCCCTTCATCCGGCATCACCTTCACAACCCGGTCCACAATCTCTTCATGCACAAACATAAATTCACACGAATCCGCTTCCAATTCCAACTCTTCTCTTCTATCCTCCGCCATACACTCCCTCGCTTTCCAATTAAGTAGTTACATTTATCATATGAATAACTGTTCATATGTTTATATTATCACATTTTTAAATTTTGTCAATAACATTTTCCATCTTTTCATAAACAGTATTTTTTATCTTTAAACAGCATCCAAAAACAAAAAAAGCAGGAGACCGGAAGATGCGGCCGCCCGCATTCTTGTCTCCTGCTATAAATATATATTTCCTTTTAATTCCCGGCCAGGCAGCATACAGCCTGAATATCCTAAGCAGCCTCAACGGCTTTCCGCGTCTCCACAATCCTTTTAAATGCCATAAAAAAGACAACTGTTGAAACAGCAGCTCCCAGAAAATCGGAAAATGGTTCTGTATAGAACACATTGGTAATCCCAAAATATGGCGGAATCAGGAATACTCCTGTAAAGAACACGATCTTTCGGAATGTGGACAGCGTAATCGCCACTTTGGAAATTCCCATCCCCGTAAATCCGTCAACGATGGTGTACTGGGCAGCCAGAGGGATGATACCAAGAGTATAGATCTTAATCGCCCATACCGTCAGGGAAATATACTCTTCATTCTGGGTAAAAATCCGTACAAAATACTGAGGCACCGTCTGGGCTATGATGAACATAACCGTCGTAAATACAAATCCCAGCAAAAAGATATGTTTCTCCGCTTTTTTTATCCGATCCGGCCTTCTGGCCCCGTAATTATACCCCAATATGGTCTGTGTCCCGCTGGTTATGCCTCCAAGAGGCATGGTCACCATCAGCATGAAACTCTGAACGATGGTAGCGCATGTCAAAAGCCGGTCACCTTCCCCCACACCGCCGTAGCGCTGGATAACGGTGTTCAGCGAAATGATCAGGATATTATCAAAAGCGATGATTAAAAACGGCGTCATTCCAATGATCAGCACCCGTTTAATGATCTGCAGGTCATATTCCCCAAAGGTGATTTTTATGGGGATCCGGTCACTGAATAAAAACCGCAGAACATAAGCGCAGGACGCCAGCTGGGATAATACTGTTGCGATAGCAGCTCCGCGCACCCCCATGTTCATTGCAAATATAAAAATCGGATCCAATATAATATTGCTGACCGCGCCCAGCACCACTGATTTCATTCCCACCTTGGCAAATCCCTGGCAGATAATAAACTGGTTCATACCCGTGGACAGCAGGGCAAACGCGGTGCCCAGCAAATAGATGGTCAGATAATCATTGGCATAGCCAAATGTGGTCTCGCTGGCTCCGAACCACATGAGAAGATGACGTCTCATCATCATGGATCCAATGGTAAT
Source organism: Clostridiaceae bacterium (assembly GCA_018378255.1). Classification (GTDB taxonomy): domain Bacteria; phylum Bacillota; class Clostridia; order Lachnospirales; family Lachnospiraceae; genus CHH4-2. Next base: position 3,528 of record JAGZXV010000210.1, read on the forward strand.
CACCACTGCGAGCACAGAAAGGGTTAAAAAGCAGTTGGCCAGAATCTGCCTGGCCGCCCTGTCGTTTTTCTCCCCCAGCCGGATGCTCATTAACGGCGACCCTCCGATTCCAACGAGAAAAGCCACCGATGAGATCAGCGTTACAATAGGGCCGCAGATTCCCACCCCAGCAAGCGCCACCTCTCCTATTTCCTTAATATTGCCTATGTACATTCTGTCTACAATGCTGTAAAAAACACTGACAAACTGAGCCAGCATGGATGGAAACGCCAGCCTCCATACCAGTTCACGCATATTGTCAGTGTCTAAGTTATTCTCCAGTTTCATCTTTGTCTGCCGTGCAGCCTGCAAGGAAACTTATGTCCATGCAGGTTTTCTGCACTCATCCCCCTTATCCGCCCTTTATTTTTCGTAACAGTCCAGACAGCGGGAAACTTGATAAAGAAAGCAGCGTCAAGCCCGCTTGTAAGCAGCTTTCTTTATCAAGTTTCCCATCGGATGTCTGCACTGTTACTGTTTATCTCCTCTTCGGAATTCATCTATATCATGGACTAAAATCCTGATATTGTCAATCATAGAATCAAATGCTCCATGTTCATACAGGTTTAAAAACAGCATGCCCACCGGAACCGCCAGAATCATGCCGGAAATACCGCTGAACTTAAATCCAATATACAAAAAAAACAGTGTCCACAGCGGTGGGATTCCCATGGTATCACCCACAATCTTAGGCTGTATCACCTGCCGCACCACCTGGGTGAGCACATAGAGAAGCGCAAGACCGGCAGCAAACGCATATTCTCCTGAAAGCAGCTTTACTAATGCCCATGGGATCAGTGCCGTTCCCGTCCCAAACAGAGGCAAAAAATCCAGAAATGCGATCAGCAAAGCCAGTAAAAACGCATAATCCACACCTAAAACAAAGAATCCGGCAAATAAAATAAAAGCGACCACCAGCATGATCTTAAACTGCGCCGCAAAATATCCACCGATCAGGCGCTTGATATCGCTCCGTAGCAGGGATACATATTTTGTACTGCCCTTTGGCGCGTATTTCTTCCAGAATTCCACAATCTTATCCCGCTCCGCAATGAACATATAGGAAGATAAAATGGTGATAATGGAATTCACCAAAGCTCCCGGTATGCCTTTCGCCACATTTCCCGCCATAGTCACCGTGGGAGATGCGATCTTTTGTACCGCAAGATTCAGATATTCTCCTATATTCTCACTGAATTGGTTTAAGGAATCCTGTATTCCGCTTGGAAGACGGATAAAAAGATGATCCATCCGCAAAAAAGCCTGATGCAGTTCATGGCTGGCCGTATCATACAGGGCAGGCAGATCCTTAATAAAGCTTGCCCCCTCCACAATCAGCTTGGATATAACCAGATAAATGACACCGATTACAAGGGCCAGAACCGATACCACAATAAGGACCGACCCCAGCTTTCTGACAATCTTTACCCTGTTTTCCAGAAAACGGACCAGAGGGTTGGCGATCATGGCTATAATCCATCCGATCACAAATGGCATAAAAAATTTAAGCAGTTTAGGGCCCCAGAAACAGACCAGATAGATCGTTATCATTGGAATTATAATGTTCAGTATTACTCGGGTGTAATGTCTAACAGTCTCCATCTCATCATCCTGTCCATATTGATATTATTCTTGTGACAACTTCTTTATCTCCATTATACAACACCTCATCTGCTTTTCAATGAAGAAAGCGTTACAAATTTATATATAAAATTTTGCATTTCAAAGCAGACCGGCCTTTTAACGCCTTTCATTATAATTTCCGTGAAGAAAAAGAGCCCGGCAGACCCGGCGTTACAAAGTGCCGGCCTTGCCGGCCCCCTTATCTTTCCCACTGATTCCTTACCTGTTTTTTAAATATTCTTCCAGGAACTGATACAGCCGTTCCATCTCCTCATCCGTTCCAATGCTGATTCTCAGATAATTATCAAGCCTGGGCTTATTAAAATACCGGACGTAGATCTGTTCTTTTTTAAGCGCCTCAAATAACTCCCCGGCAGGACATGTCTCATGAGCTGCAAATATAAAATTGGAATAGGAATCCGGGAAAGAGAATCCCAGCTCCTTCAAGCGGATCTTAGCCCGCTCCCTGGTGTCTGTCACCTTCTTAAGCGTTTGCCGGAAATAGACGTCGTCTTTCACCGCTTCCGTTCCCAAAACCAGCGACGGCAGATTCATGGTATATGAATTATAGGAATATTTCACATCATTTAACGCCTTAATCAGATCCGGATGGCCGATTGCAAAACCGATTCTCATTCCCGCCATGGATCTGGATTTGCTGAAGGTCTGAACCACCAGCAGATTCTGGAATTCATCCAAAAGCTCCAGGGCAGATTGTCCTCCAAAATCAATATATGCTTCATCCACAATAACGATGACATCCTGATTATGGGAAATGATCTCACGCACCTCATCAAGAGGCATTAAAACTCCGGTCGGCGCATTGGGATTAGGAAATACAATCCCGCCGTTTTCTCTGTAATACTCTTCCTTTACAATGCGAAACTCCCCATCCAGAGGCACAGTTTCATAAGAAATCCCGAAAAGTTTTGCCCAAACATCATAAAACGAGTAGGTGATATCAGGAAACAGCACCGGCTTTTCGGAGTTAAAAAATGTAAGGAATGCCATGGCCAGCACATCATCGGAACCCACGCCAGTAAAAACCTGATCCGGTTTTACATGATAGTAACCGGCCAGCGCTTCCACCAGAACGGAACAGGCCGGATCCGGATATTTGCGGAAACGGTCGTAATCCATCTCCTTTAAGGCTTTTAAAACTCCGGGAGCCGGCGGATATGGATTTTCATTTGTATTTAATTTTATCAGTTTATCTCCTTTGGGCTGGTCTCCCGGTACATATGGAACTACCCTCCGGATATTAGTTTCCCAGGCTTTCATCATCCGCCTCCTAACTTATAATCCGTATTCTTCAGCCACCTTCCTGAATGCAGGCAGGGAACGTTCAATCCGGTCATAAGATACACAGTAGGCAATTCTTACATAGCCAGGACATGCAAAAGAACTGCCTGGAACCACTAATATATTGTATTTCTTGCAAACTTCACAGAACTCTTTTTCATCCGGCACCGGTGATTTAACAAACAGGTAGAAAGCCCCTTCCGGCTTGATGCATTCAAAGCCGCAGTCCTTTAACCCATTATATAATAAATTACGGTTTTTATCATAAGCGGCCAGATCCACTTCCGCATCCACACAGCGCATGATCACCCGCTGCATCAGGGAAGGCGCATTGACGGAACCCAGCACGCGGTTTGCAATGGTCGCTGCGGCAAATACTTCCGCACTGTCCGTCAGCTCATCCGGGATCACCAGATATCCGATTCTCTCTCCCGGAAGGGACAGAGACTTGCTGTATGAATAGCAGACCACCGTATTATGATAATATTTGGTAACATACGGAACCTCTACCCCGTCATAGGCAAGTTCTCTGTATGGCTCGTCTGAAATCAGGAAAATCGGATGTCCCGCCTCCTTTTCCTTGCGGTCCAGAATCTCACCGATCTTAGTTAAAGTGGCGTCGGAATATACAACTCCGGTCGGATTATTCGGTGTATTGATAATCACTGCTTTGGTCTTATCATTGATCTTTTCTTCAAATTCTGCCAGATTAGGCTGGAATGTCTCAGTATCAGGAGAGATTACGACCAGTTCCCCATCATAATTTCTCGTATAACTGCCATATTCCACAAAATAAGGAGCGAATGCGATAACCTGATCTCCAGGATTTAACACCGTCTTTAAAATGATATTAAGGCCGCTGGCCGCCCCCACTGTCATGATGATATTATTCAAATGGAAACCGGTTCCAAACCTGCGGTTCAGCGAATCCGCTATGGCCGTCCGCACGTCTTCAAATCCGGCATTGCTCATATAGCCATGGACAAATGTGGAATCTTCCTCATTTAAAATATCAATAATCGCCTGTTTTACACATTCCGGAGCCGGAACGTTGGGATTACCGAGACTGAAGTCGTAAACATTCTCCGCACCATAGATACCAGCCAGACGCTTTCCTTCTTCAAACATCGCTCTGATGGCAGAATTATTCTGTACCAGCGGTTTCATCTTTTCTGAAATCATGATCTATCATCCTCCTCAAAAATTCTTTATTGTTCCCTATCATACCACGCAGTTTACCGGCCGTCCAGCTTTTAATTTGAAACAAACGGCACACCTGACGCCTCATCCGGCATTTTATTTTCCCAATGATTTACATCCTTTTCACGTTTAATGGCCTTTCCAGGAACAATAAAGCGCAATTGCCGCCGTTAACGCCAGATAAAACCAGGTTGCCGGATTGCTGAACCAGGTTGTAAAGAATGACAGCATCATATAAGCCGCCATCTGGGAATACAGCAGATAGCCCGCCGGATTTTTCATCCTGGGCAGAGCCTTCATCAGCAGATATGCGGCCAGCCCCAGCAGGCATGAAAACAGCAGGACGCCCAGGATTCCAAAATCATAGTAGGAATCATAGAACAAGGTCACTGTTGTCAGCTCTGCCTTATCCACATAGATCGGAAAATTCACAAGGGAAGGGACCAAAAATTTAAGGCCGGTCAATGCCCATATGGGAAACAGCATTCTAAGCCCCCAGGTATGCGCCGGAAGAAGTTCTACCAGACAATTAAAATTCTCATAATTATTCGCGATATACATGTAGGGCTGTGTGATGAAAATAGGCATACTGCTGTTTTTCATCTCAAAAATACCGTTAAGATAGGAGACATCGTGGCTTCTGGCTATGGTCAGAAGCACATAGAGAGGCACCATCAAAACCGCCAGAATCACGCCGTGAACCAGACGGAATCTGCCCTGGATGGAAATATACGTGAAGACAGCCAGTGCAACCGCTAAAATCAGCTGGAATCTGGATACACATAAGATGGGAATCAATAATGAAATCACCGTCATGGTCCAGATCGCGATACATTTTTTTCTCTCTGCCCTTCCGCGCTCTCCCATAAAATAGATCACGGTTAAAGCGGGAACCAGCACACAGGACACGGTAAAGTAATGCACGCCTGTTATGTGAAATTCAGAATAAGCATGGGGCACTCCCCTGAGAAAAAACGGAACATATCCCAGCACCACAGCTTCAAATATAAATGCCGCCGCAGACAGCACCGTAATCACCACCATACAGTCAAAGGTGGCAGCCCTCGCTCTCATTGTACGGTTTCTGTAGGTAATCCGTTCCCTGTATCTCCGTCTTTTCTTGTCTAAAATCTCGTAAGTAATCCAAAATCCTGCAAACGCCGCTAAAAAACAGGCCCACGTTTCAAAAGCCCAGTCCGTCTGAAGCGAACTGAGCTTTAAACAGGAAATCCCCTGTCCTCCAACCCAGAACAGGGAAAACAAAGCCCTCAGATGTATCAGATTGCCCGTCCGCCTGTAATCCAAGGCATAGAGGAACAGCGCTGCTGCCATCAGCGCTGCCCCCGACATATAATAATGTCCGCTCCTTGACAAAATAAAGCTTGCAACGTAACAAATCAGATATACTATCATACTGCCTTTATCCTTTATATTATTTGCTGACAAATTCTGTCATAAATTCTTCTACTTCTTTCGCTGTTACAAAGCTCATGGCCTTGTCCGCAACAGCCTTCAATTCTTCCATACTGTAATTGCAGATCATCTTTCTGGCCCTCAGTACGGATGACGCGCTCATGCTGAACTCATTCAGTCCGAATGCCAGCAGCAGCGGAATCATCATCGGATCTCCAGCCGCTTCCCCGCACATGCCAACCATGATTCCGGCCTCTCTGGCACAGCTGATCACATGTTTAATGCTTCTAAGTACTGCCGGATTAAATGTGGAATAGAGATAGGACACTTTATCATTTCCCCGGTCAACCGACATGGTATACTGGGTCAGGTCATTGGTTCCTATGCTGAAGAAATCCACTTCTTTGGCAAATACATCTGCCATAAGGGATGCTGCGGCAGTTTCCACCATAATACCCACCTGGATATCTTTATTGTAAGCAATGTTTTGGCTGTCCAGCTCCGCTTTCAGTTCCTCAATCAG
>JAGZXV010000211.1 GCA_018378255.1 Clostridiaceae bacterium
GGGGCGGGAACATCCATATCATCGGGAATTGTCACCCATGCTTCATAACCGTGAAAGCCGGTTTCATCTACAGGATTGGGGTGATTAAAGCCAAAATGTCTCATATCCGGTTTTATCTTTCTTAAACCGCTTTCTTTGACAAATTTTTCAATTTGGAAGTTTGCATGTAATTCAGGGTCATCACCAATATAATGTGAAGCGGCTATTGTTGCCGGAGGCAGATAGATAATTCGCACATCGTTTATTTTTGAAAGGCGTTGGTCAGCTTTTTTTAATTTGTCCACGGTCTGTTCCTCCTTGAAATTAATGCTGATTAAATCGAGAGATTCAATTGTTGTTAATATGGCATTATCTTGAGCGATAATATTTTTTAACGGCAGTTCTGTGGCCTTGCTGAGTTCTTCAACTAAATGGTTCAGTATATCTCTTATGGTTGAAAGAGCTGTGATCTCTTCATCCAATTCACCAATATTTTGCTGAAAGATTTCAATAGCCCCAACTGCATTTGTATTGTTCAATATAGTCTCGATCTGGCGGACGGGTATTCTCAGCTTCCGCAGAAGTAAAATTTGTTTAATCCGGGTAACTGCATTATCATCATATATCCGGTAGGAATATCCTTCCTTCCGGGAACTGCTGATTAATCCCGCCTTTTCGTAATAACGAAGCATTCTTGTTGATATTCCCAAACTTCGGGATACCTGGCTTATAGTCATTTTCTCCATGTTTTACCTCCATGCCGGAGCGTTTTTTACGATTCAAATTTGTGGCTCCATCACAAATTTGGATGTGAAACATAAGCCATCGGGATTAGGCTTCACGCTGCTTTCTGTTTTTAAGTATAAACTACGACACGGTGTCAAAGTCAAGCAGAAAAGCTATCCATTCCAGGCAAAAATATCTGTGGAAAGGCATTTTCTGACCGATCAGAAGAATTCGATATAAAAAGGATTGACGTTTTTTAACAGAGACGTTACAATAACCTGGTAACCAGTGAAACAGATCAGTATTCCGTTTGGAATCACAGGAAAGGAGGACAACACTATGAGATGCATGAATGGTTTGAACAAGGAAAAAGGTAACAGGTGGAATCCGGGTTGTCCTGTCGGTGGATCCAGATAGATTTTAACTACAGGTATAAACAGGTTTAAACGAATCTTTTCGTTTATCTCTTCCCGGTACTTCTGCCCGGTTATGACAACGGAGACAGGGTACTATTTTTGTACCCAAAATTGAGCAGAAAAGTGAAAGAATGCCGTATATTTAACTGAAAACGGCAGATCAGAGGGTATATGAAAGAGATAAAAGGAGTCTATACATCAGCCGCAGTCTTTACGGATGACATCGAAGACTATGCGGCCGCGCAGATTAAGAATATCTGCGACAATCCCATTTTTAAAGACAGCAGAATTAGAATTATGCCGGACGTCCATCCGGGAAAATACTGCACCATCGGCACATCTATGACCATAAAAGATAAGGTGATCCCCTATCTCGTGGGAGTGGATATCGGATGCGGAATGACCTGCGTCCATTTAAAGGCCAGGAATATGGAACTTCAGAAACTGGATTCCGTGATCGCAAAGCGGGTGCCTTCCGGCATGAAAATAAGAAATGAAATCCACCGTTTTGCAGGGGAAGCAGAGCTTGACAGACTTCACTGCAGGAAGGCGGTGAGGGAAGAAAAAGCCCTGTTAAGTCTGGGAACCCTGGGCGGAGGGAATCATTTCATTGAACTGGACCGGGGGGAAGACGGTTCCTATTACCTGGTGATCCACTCGGGGAGCCGCCATCTGGGGGTGGAGGCCGCAGAGTATTACCAGAAGGCCGCCTCCGCGCAATGCAGGGAAAAGCAGATTGAAGTCCCATTTGCTTTGGCTTATGCAGAAGGAGAATTATTTGAGAATTATGTCCACGATATGGAGATCATCCGGGAGTTTGCGGCCCTGAACCGCCGGTGCATTGCGGATGAGATCCTGAAAGGGATGAAATGGAAGGAGCTGGACCGGTTTGACACCGTACATAATTATATTTCCTCAGAGGGCGGGGAATACATGTTGAGAAAAGGGGCGGTTTCAGCGAAAAAAGGAGAGAAGATTCTGATTCCAGTGAATATGAAAGAAGGGGCCCTCATCTGTGAGGGCAAAGGCAGCCGGGAATGGAACCAGTCAGCCCCTCACGGTTTCGGCCGGATTGCCAGCCGCAGCCAGGCTTTGAATTCCCATACCGTGTCTGAGTTTAAAAAGGAGATGAAGGGGATTTTCTGTTCCTCCATAGGGAAAGGAACCCTGGATGAAGCTCCCTTTGCCTATCGCCCCATGGAGGCCGTTCAAAGCCGGATTGGGGATACGGCGGATATCCTTCAAACGATACGGCCGGTTTATAATTTCAAAGCCGGGGATGAAGGAGGAAATAAATGATCATACAATTGAGTTCAGGCCAGGGCCCTGCGGAATGCGAACTGGCGGTGAGAAAGCTGTTTCAGGCTTTGAAACAGGAATACCCGGACTTAAAAGTTCTCAGCATGAAGGAAGGCAGCAGGCCAGACACCTATTCTTCCATTACCGCTGAAACGGACCGGGATTTGTCCTGGTTAGAGGGCAGCGTGCAGTGGATTTGCCGCAGCCCTTACCGGCCGGAGCATAAGAGAAAGAACTGGTTTGTGGATGTCAGCATATTGCCGGAACTGGAACAAACCCAGAAAGAGGCTAATATCCGCTTTGAACGATTTCACTGCAGCGGAAAAGGGGGCCAAAATGTGAACAAAGTGGAAACAGGCGTCCGCCTGATTCATATCCCTACGGGAATTACAGTAACGGCCACAGAAGAAAGAAGCCAGTATATGAATAAGAAGCGGGCTATGGAAAAACTGGAACTGGAATTATATAAACTGGACCAAAAAGCCAGGGAAGACCGGGAAAACAGCGCATGGAAAGAGCATAACCGGCTGGTCCGGGGGCAGGCGGTCAGGGTGTATGAAGGGATGAAATTTAGGTTGAAAAAGCGGTAAAAGACAGGCTGTGCCGGGATGATTGTGATATAATTGTCTTACAGAGCAGGGACGAGGAGGAATGGGGATGAAGAACGATGTATTTGCAGACCATCTGCCGGAAACAGGCTGTTGGAAGAGGATTGGAAAAAAGCTGGCATATGTTCTGGCGCTTTGTTGTTTCTTATTTGGAATCCAGGCGTGCACAACAGCGGAGACGAATACAGCCAAACAACTGGAACTCGGATATCGGTATTTGGACGAAATGAAATATGAAGAAGCGTTAATAGCATTCAGTAAAGTGATTGAAATTGATGCAAAAACATGGGATGCATATTCCGGCTCGGCAGACGCTTACATAGGGCTGGGGGAGAATGAAAAAGCCGCAGAGATTTTAGAGGCAGCCCTCATTTTACTGGAAAATGATGAAGTGAAAGAAAGTACGGACTATGATACCATTCGATCCGGTTTCCTTTTGCGTATTACACAACTGTATCTCGCTATGGCTGATGAAGCTGCCGGACAGGATCAGGAAAAAGCGCTTCAATATTACAGAAAACTGCTGGAAATCAATCCGAAAAGTGAGGAGGCAGTAAAGTCCGTTGAACGGCTGACTGCAAAACGATATCCGGATGATTATCTGGATTATGGAGAGAATCATGATTATACGGAGGAACAGTTTGAAAAATGCCGTTCAATACTCATGACACTGTATGATGCATTTATGGAATCAGGAATAGAAGGCGCTGAAACATATATTGCTGATTTGACACAGACCCCGGGACATACAACGGATGTTAGCTGCCTTATAGAGACTGATTTTTATCATGGCAGAAAAGCTTATTATGGTGATACAGATGAACTTGGACGGCCGGAAGGATTTGGCGCGGCTTTGTGTGACGATGGATTTAATGCCCAATATTTTGTTGGTGAGTGGGAAAATGGGCAGAGGGTGTCAGGAACCTTATTTTCGTCCAGTAAAACAGGGGAAATCGGATATTATAGAGGCGGATGGAAAAATGATCTGCCTAACGGACATGGGACCATGTATGATTTCTTTGTGGATCAATACTATGATGGAGAATTTACCGACGGATATTTTAATGGAGATTTTGAAATAACCTGGTATACGAAGGAGCCGGCTACATATTCCATTCATTTTGATATGGGAGAAGGAGAACATCTGCAAGAGTATGAAGACGGAAGTTGGCAAATAGAAGGTAAAATCGAATTCAGCGACGGCGGATGGATTAATGGTATAAATCAGAATCCCGGCTATTATTATACAGCTTGGGGATTTCCTGTGGATGAACCGCCTAAATTAGAGGTACAAGGATCTCCATAGATATGGTTTGGAAAAAATTAATTACAGGCGGAAGGCGGTTACCAGGCAGTATATTGCCTGGAAAACCGCCTTCCGCCGTTTTTATCTTTATATTCGAATTCGTATTTCACATTAAATTCCCATCATGCTGTCGAACGCCAATTTAAACGTAGCCTTTTTCGATTCCTCCAAATGAAACAGCATCCGTTCCGATGCCGTATCCCAATCCTTCTGCAGACATGCAGTAATGATCTCATTATGTTCCCGAAAGGTATCTTCCAGCCGGTTATTGGAGATATTCCCGGTCATAAACCGGAACCGTTCGCTCTGTGTCTGGATCAAATCATAATTCTGCCTCATATAGATATTAGGACAGATATCGATCACCATCTGATGAAATGCGGAATCCAGTTCATAATAATAGTCATTGTTCTGGAACTGCTCGCTTTCCGCATTGGGATGTGAAAAAATCCTGTAAAACTCCGCCAGCCTTTCGTCATTCAGAGCAGTGCCGTAATGTTCAATGATATATGGTTCATACATACATCTGATTTCAAAGATCATGTTGATATCCTTCATGGTTAACGGTGTCACGGTGATTCCCCGCTTGGCTTTTATTTCTACCAGCCCTTCCTGTTCCAGACGGCCCAGGGCATCCCGGATTGGGGTACGGCTGATGTTCAGTTCATCGGTAAGCGCCTCTTCATTTAAGAAGGTGCCGGGGGCGTACTCACAGGTGATGATTTTATTTTTGATGCTGTTATAGGCAAGGGTTTTTAAATTGACTTTGCTCATGTATACATAACAACCTTTCTTTATCTGCATTTCATTTATCTTACCATATTCATAAACAGGAATCAAGCATCATCGAAAGGAAGGTCAATGGTCATGATTGTCATTAATAAACAAAAAAATGAAGATAAAATCAGTATTTTATACAAAAAGTGAAGAAAGAGCTAAAATCCTATTGACTATGGGGCCAGATAAACGTATACTTTAATGTATACAACAAAGAATACAAGGTAACGGAGAAAGGCGGTCATTATGAAATCTGTTTATATTAACGCACCGGGCGAAGTGGAGATTAAAGAGATCGAAATGCCGGTGAGAAAAGAAGGAGAAGCACTATTAAAGGTTCTGTACGGAGGAATCTGCGGAAGCGATTTGGGATCTTATAAAGGAACCTTCGCTTATTTTGATTATCCAAGAATTCCAGGTCACGAGTTTTCCGCTGAGATCGTTGAGATCGGTGAAAACAGCCAGGGCTTAAAGCCAGGCATGATCGTAACCTGCAATCCATATTTTAACTGCGGACACTGCTACTCCTGCAGCCATGGCATCGTGAATGCATGTATGGACAATCAGACCATGGGATGTCAGAGAGACGGAGCGTTCTGTGAATATATCACCATGCCGGTTGAACGGATTTATGACGGAAAAGGTCTGGATGCAAAAGTATTGGCAGCGATTGAACCGTTCTGTATCAGCTACCACGGTGTAAGCAGAGCCGATGTAAAAGAAGGCGATAAAGTGCTGGTCGTAGGAGCCGGAACAATTGGAGTTTTAGCTGCAATCGCCGCAAAAGCCAAAGGCGCTGAAGTTTATATGTCCGATGTTGCCCAGGGAAAGCTGGATATGGCTATGGAATTCGGCATTGACGGAATTATCCTGAATTCCTCACCGGAAGAATTTGATGCAAAGGTTGCAGAGATTACAGGGGGGAATGGCTTTGACGTTACCATTGAAGCGGTGGGCCTGCCTTCCACATTCCAGAACTGCATCGATGCTGCCTGTTTTGGAGGAAGAATGGTGCTGATCGGCGTAGGCAAGAAAAACCTGGACTTCAACTTCACATTGATCCAGAAAAAAGAGCTGAATGTATACGGTTCCAGAAATGCTTTAAAGAAAGACTTTATCGAACTGATCGATCTTGTTAAAGCAGGAAAGGCGCCTCTCGATAAAATTATTACCAATACATACAAATTTGCAGATGTTGGGGACGCATTCAGGGATTTTGCCAATAATCCTGGAAATATGCTGAAAGTATGCATAGATTTTAGCGAAATTTAAAAACTTAAATTATATCAAATGCCATAACAAGGCGGAATGGAGAAAATGATGAAAGAAACAGTAATTCAGTTTGGCGAAGGCGGATTTTTACGTGGTTTTGTAGACTACTTCTTTATGAAATTGAAAGAAAAAGAATTATTTGACGGTTCCGTAGTGATCGTACAGCCCATTGAAAAAGGCATGTGTGAGATGTTAGAGAAACAGAACTGCGAATACAACCTGTTTTTAAGAGGAATTGACAACGGAGAAGTCATTGATGAGCACACCCATATCGATGTAATTTCCAGATGTGTAAACCCATACAGCGACTTCGAAAGCTATATGAAGCTGGCTGAGAATCCTGATTTCCGCTTTATCGTGTCCAATACGACAGAAGCTGGTATCGAATTCGTTCCTTCCAACAAATTTGAAGACGCTCCTGCAAAATCCTTCCCGGGAAAATTAACACAGCTATTATATAAGAGATTTAAGCTGGGCTTAAACGGTTTTATCGTGCTTTCCTGCGAATTGATCGACCATAACGGCGAAGAGCTGGAAAAATGCTGTTTGCAGTATGCTGATTTATGGAATTTAGGCGAAGACTTCAAAACATGGCTGAAATCTGAAAATGATTTCTGCTCCACATTGGTAGACCGTATCGTAACCGGTTTCCCAAGAGACGAACATGCCGCTCTCTGCGAAAGAATCGGCGAGCAGGACAATATGATGGATACTGCTGAAATCTTCCATCTCTGGGTAATCCAGGGCGATCACGAAGATGAACTTCCTCTTCAGAAAGCCGGCTTTAATGTGATCTGGACCGATAATGTGGATCCGTACAAGAAGAGAAAAGTGAGAATCTTAAACGGCGCCCATACATCCATGGTTTTAGGCGCTCACCTGTATGGCCTGGAGACAGTAGGCGAATGCCTGAAGGATGAAAAAGTATCCGCTCTTCTTAAAAAATGTATTTTCGAGGAGATCATTCCAACCATCGGAGATACGGAAGACAACCGCAAATTCGGTGCTGCAGTGTTAGAGCGTTTCTCTAACCCATTTATTAAGCATCTGTTACTTTCCATCGCCTTAAACTCCGTATCCAAGTTCAAAGCCAGAGTTCTTCCTACAATTCTGGAATACAAAGAGCAGTACGGAACTTACCCTCAGGCTCTCACCTTCTCATTGGCAGCTCTGATCGCGTTCTACAGAACCGATGCGGCAAATGATGGCGAAGATATCATGGCATTTATGAAGACAGCGTCCGTTGCTGATATTCTGGCAAAAGAAGAGTATTGGGGAGAAGATTTAACCGATATGCTTCCTGATGTACAGAAATGGTATGACTGCATTGAAACAGAAGGCATGTCCAAAGCATACGATGCAATTTTAGCAGTATAATAGTGAATGATCATATGGAAAGGCCGCAGCGCGGCCTTTTCGATTATAAATACGCAGGCTGTGTATTCATAGATCTGACAGACCACCCGGAAATCCGGAGAAATGAGGAAAACATGCAGGATTTTATTAAAATTAATAAAGAAGACAAGGTAGCGGTGGCCTTAAAACCATTGGAAAAAGGCAGCTGTTTAAATGTAGACGGACAGACCGTCACTCTCTTGGAAGACATCCCTCAGGGGCATAAGTTCGCCCTCTGTGACATGAAAGCAGGAGAACCGGTCATCAAGTACGGAGCGAGCATCGGTAATGCAAAGGAAGATATCTTTGCAGGCAGCTGGATTCATGTGCATAACATCAAAACATCTCTTGGAGACGTGCTGGATTATGAGTATAAACCGGTTAAATTCGGAGAATTGAGTGGAAAAACGGCGGTGTTTAAAGGCTACAAAAGGCCGGATGGAACGGTAGGAGTGCGGAACGAACTGTGGATTCTGCCCACCGTAGGCTGTGTGAACTCTGTAGCGAAAGCGATTGAACAGGAGGCAAAGAAGCGATTTCCTTTGGGAAATGTGGAAGATATCGTAGCATTTGCCCATCCATACGGCTGTTCCCAGATGGGAGACGATCAGGAGAACACCAGAAAGGTGTTCGCAGATATCATTCATCATCCCAATGCAGGCGGAGTGCTGGTGCTGGGCCTTGGATGTGAAAACTGCAATATTCCTGTCCTAATGGATTATATCGGGGAATACGACGAGAGCCGCGTCAAATTCCTGCAGTGTCAGGAATTTGAAGACGAAGTGGAAGAAGCCCTGAAACAGCTGGAAGAACTCTACAACCAGGCGAACCAGTGCGTGAGAGAGGACTGTGACGCATCGGAACTGATCATCGGCATGAAATGCGGCGGCTCCGACGGTTTATCAGGCATCACCGCAAACCCGGTGGTGGGGGCGTTTTCCGATCTCTTAATTGCCCAGGGAGGAACCACCATTCTGACCGAAGTTCCGGAAATGTTCGGTGCGGAAACTATTTTAATGAACCGCTGTAAAAATGAGGAAATTTTTGAAAAGACTGTTCATCTGATCAATGACTTTAAAAATTATTTTACCAGCCATAACCAGACGATATATGAAAATCCGTCTCCGGGAAATAAAAAAGGCGGTATTTCCACATTGGAAGATAAATCCCTCGGATGTACCCAGAAGTCCGGTTCCGCCCCTGTAGTGGGCGTGCTGGAATATGCGGAACGGGTAAAAGAAAAAGGGTTAAACCTTCTTTCCGCACCCGGAAATGATCTGGTAGCAGCCACCGGATTAGCGGTTTCAGGAGCGCAGATCGTGCTGTTTACCACCGGAAGGGGAACGCCGTTCGCTTCCCTGGTGCCGACAGTAAAAATATCTTCCAATTCCAAACTGTCAAAATTCAAAGCGGACTGGATTGATTTCAACGCAGGAGAAATGGTGGAAACCAAGACAAAAGAGGAAATGGCCCAGGAATTGTTCGACTATGTGATAAGAGTTGCCTCCGGTGAAAAAGTGAAGTCAGAGGTGGCAGGGTATCATGATATCGCGATCTTTAAGCAAGGGGTGACTTTATAGATAAAAATTTGTGCAGGCAGTTATTTTGGCGGGGGTGACGCCGGGAATCCAGGGATCGGGAGCGGGGCATCGGACCGGGCGGGGGTGGTGTGGCTTCTCGCTGGACGGGGCTCCTGGTTTGCGGGAGGTCGGAGCACGGTTCACGGTTCCAGCTCATGGTTCCGGCCGGGGCAGCTCTAAGGCTGAAAGGAAGGGAAATGAAGGGTACCGGGAGCATTCATTGAGAATTCCTGAAGAAATTCTCAATTCAGGCTCCCTAAATC
>JAGZXV010000212.1 GCA_018378255.1 Clostridiaceae bacterium
ACCCCTAAAAATCCATCCTTTGCAATTCCTTCCTTAACCCCTTTCCACAGGGTATTGCCGAATCCCAGAAGCGGTACGGTCGCTCCTGAACCGCCCCATTCGGCAAATGGCTCATACAGGCCTATAGCCCCTAATATTGAACCGGTAACAACCAACAGCACCATGATCCGGCCCGGCATCAGTTTTGTCTTATCCATCAGAATCTGAACCAGGGCACAGATCACTCCGCCTACCAAAAATGCTTTCACAAATTCCATATCATACGTTCCTTTCTTTCCAATCAGCTGGCCTGATCATGTGAAATTTTGCCACAAACCGTATCTTATAACTGCTCGATCACAACGCCCTGAGCGATACCCGGAATGCTCTGGCCTTCGTTAAAGCTGACCGTGGACAGCAGTGCTCCGGTAGGTACGAAAAGTACCCGTTTCCATGTTCCTGACTTTATTTTAGGAAGAATATAGCCGCATAAGGTCACGGCAGAACAGCCGCATCCGCTTCCGCCGGCATGGGTATCCTGGGTTTCGGCATCGTAAATTTCAATTCCGCAGTCCATATGGCGTTCCGTGAGATCAATTCCGTCCTGTTTCATGAAATCCAGCAGGATCTTCCGACCCACTTCCCCCAGGTCGCCGGTTATAATTTTGTCATAATAATCCGCGTCCCGTTCAAAGTCTTCCATGTTCTGTTTAATTGTATGGTAGGCAGCCATTGCCATCGCGGCTCCCATATTCATGGAATCCTTGCTGCCCATATCCACCATCCGGCCGGTGGTGATTCCCGTAATTTTTGCGATTCCATCTTTTTTCTGCTTAGTCAGAACTGCGGCTCCGCATCCGGTCACAGTCCAGGTCGCTGAATATGGCCTTTGGTTGCCATATCCCAGAGGGAAACGGAATTGTTTCTCCGCAGTTGCAAAATGGCTGGATGCCATAGACAGCACCTGGTCGGCATATCCCGCATTTACAGCCATCGCCCCCAGTTGAAGCGCTTCTCCCATGGTCGAACAGGCCCCATATAAACCGAAAAGAGGGATCTCCAAATCCACGGTTCCAAAGGATGTTGCAATCAACTGTCCCAGAAGATCACCGGCGAACAGATACCGGATGTCGCGCTTTCTATATCCGCCCTTTTCAAGCGCCAGTTCAGCAGTCTGCTTCTGGAGGGCGCTCTCCGCCTCCTCCCAGGTATTGGCGCCGAACATGGAATCCTGCTCCACCACATCGAATAATTTACCCAGAGGGCCTTCTCCCTCTTTTTTACCTGCAATTGATGCCGTACTGCCTATTACAGGTTCATTTTCAAAATATAAGCTGGCTTTTCCCTTTTGCATATCATTCCTCCTGTAATCTAATCTCTCTTTATGCTCCGACCACACCCATGGCCTGTAAAATCCAATAGATAATTCCTAAAATCCAGGAACTTAAAATCCCATACAGAATGACAGGACCGGCGATTGTAAAAATCTTACATCCGATTCCAAATACCTGGCCCTCTGCCTTGAACTCAATTGCCGGAGCCACTACCGAGTTGGCAAAGCCGGTGATGGGAACAAGAGCTCCAGCCCCTCCGAATTTAACGATTTTGGGGTACAGATTCAAACCGGTAAGAATTACGCTGGAACCGATCAGAATCAGCAGAGTCCATGCTGCTGAAGTCTCCTTATCCATGCCTCTTCCCATTAAAAATGTGGTAACAGCCTGTCCGATGACGCAGATGATGCCCCCCACCAGAAACGCTTTGCACACATCCAGCCATACATTATGGGTAGGCGTAATTTCCTTCACATATTTGTCAAATGCCTGTTTATTCACTTCCATAAAAACACCTCCTGTGTATTAATCGTCATCCCATTCCCCGGGAAAAATAAAGAAGGGATCCGGTCAGCTTGCCCACGCCCAGGGCCAGTATTACGTACTGGATTCCCACGGCCAGATGGATTCGCCTGTTCATCACCGGGACAGCCTTTAAAGTCTCTGCCAGGGACATAACAAGACAGCCTACAAAAACCCCGACACAAAAGCCAAAAATGCCGAGGAACAGTTTTCCCCCCATCAGCACCGGATATTCATAGATATCCGTCAGATTTCCCAGAATGCCTCCTGCAATAATGATCGATTCATATAAGAATATATGCTGGCTGGTCTGGGTTTTTCCGATCAGCCGGGGAAATATGCCGATAATTGCCAAAAAAGCAAATACCCCCGCCGCCACAACTCCGCCGGAACAAAGTCCGATAAAGCCCATAATACAATTTTTAAGAAACATCGATACCGGACTCCTTTCTGCCGTCATTCTGGATCAGCGTTTTGCTGATATTATCCTCATAAAGGCGCATTTCCACCTCTAACGGAGTCGGATCCGTGTTAATTTTGAATTTGGCAAAATGATTAAAAAATACGATGATACCAAATGCCAGCCCCACAGAATAGGTGAGTTCCAGCACCGTAAATCCGCTGGATTCCATGCCGGTAATGATCTTATAGATCTCTTTAAACACATCTCCCACATTGACATCGTTGTTAAAGGTCATAATTGCAAATGCGGCCCCGGAAAAGCTGACTGCGCAGACGAACAGGGTCTTAATCCACTGCCACAGACGGCGGTCCGGCCTGGGGTGCTGGTAATCGATGATGAACTCCGTTTCCCCGATGTTGTTGACCTGGATGGTGGAATCCAGGTCCGTGATCTTCTTAATCACGTCGATGGTCTGTACCACATACCGTTTATCCCGATCCTCTTTGATGGATTTGATCTTCAGCGCGCTGCATTTGCTGGTCACAGAATCATCAGGGCTGTAAAGAGTTGCAACATCTTTTAATTTCACATCCTTATCATGTACTTCTGTGATCTGGCTGATATTTAAATATAAAACTTTGGACATAGCTTTATCCCCCTTACAAGTGTTCCTTCCATTACAGCATCACCACCTGTTCCAAACATAAGATACCAAATTACGGATAAAATAATAAGCAGGCAAACGACCAACGCCAGAATGCCTGCTTTATGCTTTAAAAATTCCATAAATACTCACATCCTTTTTTTGTTCTATGAGTATTATGTCTTTCCGCCTTAATTTTATGCTTATAACCGTTCACGCATTTTTTTCAAAATCCTTTTTTCCAGCCTGGAAACCTGAACCTGGGAAATGTTCAAATCCTGGGCAATCCGGCTCTGGGTCTGGTTATAATAGTATCTGCGCACAATAATCTCCTGCTCCTGTTCTCCAAGAATTGACAGAAGATCCTTTAATACCATATTATTTATGATCTTCTCCTGCTCCCCATTTTCCTCTACAAGCTTATCGATCAGATAAATATTGCTTTCATCATTTTTATTCACTGTTTTATAAAGGGATTCCACCTCAGCCCCCGCCTCAATGGATGCCGCCACTTCTTCACGGCTGGCCCCTATCTGCTGGGCGATTTCATCAATGGTAGGATCTCTGCCCAACGAAAATGCCAGGCTCTCTCTGGTACACTTTACCTTCGCCCCCATTTCCTTTAATGATCGGCTCACCTTAATCATGCCGTCGTCTCTGAGAAACCGTTTAATCTCTCCTGTTATCATGGGTACCGCATAAGTTGAAAATTTCACTTCAAATGAAGTGTCAAATTTATCTATGGCTTTCATCAAACCAATGCATCCTATCTGGAACAGATCTTCCAGTTCGTAACCTCTTCCCGCAAAACGCCTCACAATGCTCCAAATCAACCCTACGTTGCCGAGCACCAGATTGTCTCTTGCGTTCTTATCTCCTTCGTGAGCCATACGAATCAGATTCATGGTCTCATCCATAGATATCACCCGCCGATTTTCTTTTTCATAGTGACAGATGTACCCTGCCCTAATACTGATTCCACCGAAATTTCATCCATAAATGCTTCCATGAATGAAAAACCCATTCCAGACCGTTCACCGGTCTTATCCGAGGTGTACATCGGTTCCATAGCCTGTTTCACATTGCAGATCCCCACTCCATCGTCCTTTACGGTCAGGGTGAGGGTGTCCTTTTCAATTTCAGCAGAAATATGTATGATTCCCTCCTTTCCCTGATACCCGTGGATCACCGCATTGGTAACCGCCTCAGACACTGCCGTCTTCACATCATCAATCTCCTCCAAAGTGGGGTTTAAACGGCTCATAAATACCGCTATCACGACTCTGGCAAACTCTTCATTTTTAGACAGACTTTCTATTTCCATCTGAAATCTTTCCACTTGCTCCATCTTCGCCACCTCTCCTTCCTTAACCTGCGATTGCAGCTTCTTTCGTCTCATAATTTTTCACCAGTTTGACAATGCCCCCTACGGTCAGAATCCGCATCACCTGCAGCTTTGCGCCATAAATGGCAACATGGCCTCCGCTCCTCTCCATCTGTTTATACCGGTTGAGCAGCACTCCGATTCCTGATGAATCCATAAATTCAGTTCTTGAAAAGTCAAACACCACCTTTGTTATATAATTTTCCGACAGCAGCAAATCTGTCTCGTATTTTAAATTTCTGCAGTTGTGATGATCCAGTTCCTTTGGAAGATGTACGATCAGCACCTGCCCTTTCGCTTCATAAGTAAAACTTTGTTCCGTCATATTCATATTTCGTCTTCCTCACTTCCTAAATTTCTACAAAAATCGCGGCAAAAAAAGAACACTACAAAAGATTTTATCTTCTGTAGTGTTCTTTCCTTTTAATAGCCTCTTTCCGTCTTAGCCTGTTCCGCCAGATCCGTATTGGAATAATTCATTATCACATCGCCAAACAGCTTGTTTGCATTTTCCATATCCCCCAGGCCCTTGTAAATCACAGCCATATTGAAAATGACCTGTGGGTTGTCCGGGTGAATGACAAGGCTCTTATGGTAATAATCCAATGCCTCTGTCTGATTGCCCGCCGCCGCAGCCTCTTCGCCCAGTTTCTGAAGTTCCTGGTAGCCGTTGGCGTCCATATCCGCCTTGATCTCCGCAATCACCGCCTGTACCGCAGCTTCCGTAATCACAGTGGGATCCAGATTCGCATACAGCTTTACAGCCGTCGTAAAATCATCTGTTTTATAAGCCTGAAGGATTCCGATCAGCGTCTGATACTGGTTTAAAATCCCTCCGTTATCATTCATCACCGACTGAAGGGACGCTTCCGCCTCTTCTTTCTGTCTTTTATATTCCTCTACCGTACTTTCCATCCTGGTCAGTTCCAGATTTTTGCTGTTGATCTGTTCCAGATAGACCTGCATTTCCTTGTTGTGTTCAATATTGATGGCCTTAGTGCTCGCCGGCATGATCAGAAAGAATATGACCGCAGTGCCCAGACACAGTCCCACCAAAATATTGATTATGGTCTGCCATCCCGTATTTTCCTTATAAGTAGGCGGAATGATTATATCGTCATCCTGCATCTGCCTGTGGGAAAATGCATTCTTCAGCTTCTTCTTTTCAATCTCCGCCCGTCCGGTATTGGCCTTTACAATCGACATATACCACAATGCCTTAGGGTTATTCTTATCAATCTGCAAAACCTTGAACAGCGATTTTCCAGCCTTCGTATAATCGGAATGGGCCATATAGAGAAGTGATAAAAGCAGGTGGGCTTTCACAAAGTTGGGATTGCTTTCCACAATTCTGGTAAGCTGCAAAACCGCCAAATCATCGCTTCCCGTCTGGGCATGCCACAAAGCCTGATTGTATTTCTTCACATTCTGGCTTGCCGTCTCCAGCCGTCCCGGTTTTCTCTGTATCTCATCCAGATAATGATCCGCCCGGTTTTTTTCCGGCTGCAGGCTCATGCTGATTACCCATTGAACCAATGCATCGGCCGTTTCCCCTATCTCATAATAGATCAGGCCGAGCAGGTTTCTGGCATCCGTATGGGCTTTATTAAAATGCAGGCTTTTTTTCAGGCAGTCGGCTGCGCCTGTCAAATCTCGTATCTTCGCCTTTTCCAGCCCCAGGTTATAATAGCTGTTGGCAACCTGGCGGCATTTTTTTCTATAGTCCATCCTGTTTCCGCCTATTCCTTTAATTCTTTCAGCATCTCCATCATGATATCACTCATATCGGTTAAATCGCTTTTTACAATCGCATCTTCCACTTCTTCCACGTCCAAACTGGGTTTGAAACGGGCAATTTCCTCTTCAAAGTTAATCATATTACCTCACATTCCGCCGCTTGGGGCGGCCGTTTAATTCCATTGGTTATTCAAAGTTTTCTTCCAGTCATCATAAGCCAGCGCCGCTTCAATCTCTCCAATTAAATAGAGAGATCCCACGCAAAACAACAGTTCCCCCTCTTCCTTTTGAGAGACGGCCTGAACAAATGCCTCTTTCACATGTCCGCAATCCATCACCTGACTGATTCCCTGACTGTTAAATAGCTGAACCAGAGGAGCTGTATCCAAAGCGCGTCCGCTGTCCATATGAGCCAGATAGACACGTTGTAAAGGCAGCGACCGGCAGAGTTCTTTCACCATACTGCAGTAATCCTTGTCCGACACAACTCCGAACAGGAGACTGCAGCCTTTTCCCGGCTTTTTTACAAGCTGTTTCGCAGCATCCGTAAAAGCTGCAATGCCGCCCGGGTTATGTGCTCCGTCCAGATAAATATCAGGCATTACCTGTTCCATCCTTCCAGGCCACTTCATGTTGTTAATTCCTGCCATAAGAATGGATTCATCCAGAGACTTTGGCATAATGACATCCAGCGCCTTACAGGCCAGCGCCGCATTCATCCTCTGGTATGGAGCCGGATAAACAGCCTCCAATATAAAATCTCCCGCATCCACCGGATAACAGGGGGAATGCATCTTAGACGCCTTCTTCTCAATCACACCGGCCGCTTCGGGAATGCTGCTGTCGAAAATGACCGGTACAGCTTCCTTGATGATTCCGGCTTTTTCTCCTGCGATCAGCTCAATGGTACCGCCTAAATATTCCATATGCTCCAGGCTGATGGATGTGATAATACAAGCCTGGGGACGTTTCACAATATTCGTAGTATCCAGTCTGCCTCCCAGCCCTGTCTCCAGGATCAGATAATCCACATCACTCTCATGGAATATGATAAGGCCCATAAGAAAAAGAAATTCAAAAAAGGTAGGATGACAATATCCCTCTTCCATCATCTCCTGTGTAATCTGATAGACCTTCTCAAAGGCTTTCTGGAAAACATCCTTGTCCACCATAACCCCATCCAGCAGAAAACGTTCACGAATATCAATCAAATGAGGGGAAATAAAGGTTCCCGTATGGTATCCGGCCTCTCTTAAGATCGAAGTCAGATAGGCGCAGACAGAACCTTTTCCATTGGTTCCCGCCACATGTATGATCTTCATATCCTCATCCGGATTCCCAAGCTTTTTTGCAAATTTCCTGACGTCCTCTAAAGAATTCTTCTTTTTTGTCCATAACGGTATATTAAGCAGATACTCTTCCGCCCTGATCTCTTCCATCGTCTTCCTCATTCCATATCATTTTACTGCATGGTATGTCTGTCTTTCCTATCTATTATAATATAAAACACCTAAGTTGCAACAAAATTCTTTCGGGTTGAATCGACAAAACAGGCCGCATTTACCGGACCATATCCCGCACTGCCTCCAATGCTGCCTCTTCTGCATGAATTGCAGCGGTATCAAACAGAGGTGTATCCGTATCGTCCTGTTTTACTAAAAGGCCAATCTCCGTACAGCCCAGTATAACGCCCCTTGCGCCTTTCTCCGAAAGCCGGTTTATGATCCTGATAAAGTTCTTCCTGGATTCCTCAGAAATGATGCCCAGACACAACTCTCCATAGATCACATCATTCACTATTTCCATCTCATCATCGTCCGGAACAATCACCTGGATTCCGTTTTCAGCCAGTTTATTCTTATAAAAATCCTGCTGCATGGTATATTTTGTTCCCAGCAGCCCTACCGTATACACTCCTTGTTCTTTTAACCGCTTTGCCGCCGCTTCTGCAATATGAAGTATTGGAATCCGGATCTTTTCCCGGATCTGCGGAACTACTTTATGCATGGTGTTTGTACAGATTACGATAAAATCAGCTCCGGCCTTCTGCAGATTCAGGGCCGCATCTCCCAGAATCTCTCCGCTCCTTATCCAGTCACCGCCTGCCTGGCATTCCTCGATCTCCTGAAAATCCACGCTGTACAGCAGGCATTTAGCGGAATGAAGCCCGCCCATTTGCTCCTTTATCACTTCATTGATGATCTGATAATAAGTCACCGTACTTTCCCAGCTCATTCCTCCGATCAGTCCGATTGTTTTCATTCTCTATCTCCTCCTCGCAAATTCCATCTCCGTACACGGCCAGTACTCATTTCCTATGCGGAATGCCTTGTCATTGGTGTAAAGCGGCACAAAACCAACGGATTTATAGCACTGAAAGGCCACAGGATTATTGGTAAATACACCAAGCGTCACCCGGTCTGCCTTCAAAATATCCAGAGAATACCGTACTGCCAGCCGGATCATCTCCTTCCCATATCCATATCCCCGCTTTAAGTCATCCACCACCACAAATCCCAGCCGGATCACTTTCTTTTTATCATCTGTAAACCGCATGATAAAATGTCCCACCGGCACTCCCTCTTCATCCATGGCAGTCATTTCCCAGAAAGAATCATTATAGGCTTCTTTCTCATAGTATTCATTCATATTTTCTTCGGTCAGCGGATACAGTCCATCGAACCGGTTGGCAGACCATTGGTGAAAGGACTTCTCATCCTTTATCCAGGTCACGATATACCGGGCGTCACATGCCTTATATGGCCTTAATCTGAGCATATTATCTTCCCCTTTATGTAAATGAAATCGGCAATACCTTTATTATATGATATTGCCGATTCCCGGTTATAATGCAGCTACCGCAGCTGGCTCAGACGTTCTTTCACCTGTTCCATCATCTGGGTATATTTCTCTAACTTTTCTCTTTCTTCCGCGATCTTGGCCTCCGGCGCTTTGCTCACAAAGCGTTCATTGTTCAGCATGCCGTTTACGCGGGCCAGTTCCTTGTTCAAACGCTCTTCTTCTTTTTCCAGACGTTCAATCTCTTTGCCGATATCAACCAGTTCGGCAAAAGGCATGTAGATCGCCGCCTGAGGGATTACCGCTGACACCGCATCTTCGGCAATACCGTCTTTGTCCTTCTGCAGGCACACATCGCTTGCATATCCCAGCATAGCAAAAAATACTTTGCTGTGCTCAAAAATATCTAAAATGTCCTGTTTTTCGGAAACCACATAAACCTTTGCCTTTTTGCTCGGCGGCACATTCATGGAGGAACGGACATTTCTGATGGCGCGAACAGCCTCTTTTATGGTTTCCACAGCAGTTTCTTCTGAGTTAAAATTCCATTCTTCCTTAAATACAGGCCATTCTGAGATCATGATGGATTCCTCAGCATCCTGCAGATTGCAGAAGATTTCTTCCGTGATAAAGGGCATATATGGATGAAGCAGTTTCAGGGAGTTGATTAAAACCGTCTTCAGGGTCCAGATCGCCGCCGCTTTTGTGGTATCCCCATCATCCCAAAGTCTTGGCTTCACCATCTCGATATACCAGTCACAGAACTCTTCCCAGATAAAGTCATATA
>JAGZXV010000213.1 GCA_018378255.1 Clostridiaceae bacterium
CCCCCCCCACTGAGGACTGCTCCGGCCCAATGGACTGTACATCGACGGTCTTAACCACAACAGTAAAAAACAGAAAAGTCAAAAATAAGATTCCTGTTATGATAATACATTTCTTTGATTTCTTTTGCATAGTAAATTTTCCTTCCTTTTTCGTGATAACTGCTTGCAAGCGGTACTTTGATTATCTTCCCATGCAACCAAAAGTACAAGAAACCTGCCGTCACAATAGAAAAAAGTTCTGACACGTATCGTATCAGAGCCTATTTTCAAAGGATTTATGATGATTTTTATTTTATTTTCATTTGCTGTATAAATAAAAATATCTTTATTGCAAAAAACAAGAAAAGCAGAATTGTTGCATATGGTTCCCTTGCCCCAGCATATAAACAGACTGCTACAGCGCCTGTTGCGATAGAAACTTTCGAGACAGCGTTATACAATGACTCTTCATCGATTGAAACGGAAAAAAATTTTGAGATACATTTGAGGGCCTCAATGTTAGGGTATCCTTTGCCGCTTTCCCATTTTGAAAATGAATAAAGCCGTCTGACATTCACCTTTTCTATATCACGGTTTTTGTCAAACGGCTTCTTATCATACCCATCATCTTCCGGTTCATCCGATTATTCCCGGCCCCATTTTAAAACTGAACCACTTCCTTAATCGGCTCTGCCGGAACCACGGATTCCGCATACAGCACCGGCCCTTCTCCTTCGTAATCCTGCCAGTATTCCAAGGCCACCTTCGCCCTCACGGTCACCCATTGTTTTGTTTCTAAATTCCTGGCCTCTCTGGCCTTGCAGATATATCCTAAAAATGTCATATCTTCCGCGCAACAGGTCATGGCCATACGGCCCGGAACGAAGTAATTCTTTGGAAAATTGGGAGATTTCAGCACCATGGCTGTAAACTCCACCGTTTTTCCCACATACCGGTCGGGTTTGTCCATACAGTCGATGTACCAGATTCCATATGCTTCCGGGGAAATCTGCACCACATCGGCAGTGAGGTCATAAGGCAGATCGGATTCTGAAATCTCTTCGATCTCACCCTCTTCATCTTCGAACACGATGTCACATTTGGTATTCATGGATTTCAGCATTCTCTTATAGCTTTCCAAATCCTCAATTCCATCGCAGCGGTTGCAGATAATCAGTTCACTGTTCCGCACCATGGCGGACAGAAGAGGTTTCATGTTCTTAACATATAAGTCAAAGGTGGACATATCTATAATCGTAATCTGCTGGTAGATTGTCCAGTCTTTTGGAATCTTTAAATCATCCTGGTTCCACATCCCGTTCCATTCGATCAGAACACGTTCCGGATTATATAACAGCTCTAATTCCAACAGTCTTTCCGGGTTTATGTCCTCTAAGCTTTCGGCATAAACGATGGAAGTTTTTGTGCTTTTTAACAATTCTTCATCGTATTCCGTATCGCCTTCCTCGCATACAATGAGAAGGGTTTTACCCTCTGTCTGGAAATATTCCTGTTCCATGGTAAAAGTGAGAAATTCCGTTTTACCGGCCTCCAGAAAACCGTTGATTAAAAATACCGGCATTATATCATCATCAATCATTGGTCCCATAATTAACTCCTGCCAAAGGCTTTATTCAGCTCTTCTTCCTTTAAATTAGCGCCGATCACACAAACTTTGCCCGTATAATCCGGTTCGCCTTCCCTGATCTCATATTCTTCCGGCACCAGGTCAAAATACAGCCATTCTCCCGGGTTCTCGCTGGGAAGCATTCCCTTTGCCCTAAGCACATCGCCGTATTTATTATCATAGGCCAGATCTTCCAATATCTCTTTCAGACCTTCTTTATCGCAGGGAATGATGGTTTCCATGCCCCAGCTTGTGAAAACTTCATCCGCATGGTGGTGGTGATCGTGATCATGACAGCCGCAGCCGCATTCTGCTCCGTGATCGTGATGGTCGTGGTCATGGTGTCCTGCTGCTTCATGGTCATGATGGTCATGGCCACAGCTTTCTTCATGATCATGCCCACAGCCGCATTCTTCTTCATGGCCGTGATGATGTTCGTGATGATGTTCATGATCGTGCCCATGGTCATGCCCGCAGCCACATTCCTCTCCATGGCTGTGATGATGATGCGCATGCTCCACTTCTTTTAAAAGTTCTTCTTCCATCGTATCCGGTTTCTCAATTAATTCCAATAACTGCGCTCCGCTCAGCTGGCTGCAAGGAGTGGTGACAATTGTGGCTTTTGGATTATGCTCTCTTATGAGTTCCACATCCATCTGTACTTTCTTAGCATCCGCTACGTCCGTTCTGCTGAGAACAATAGTTCCTGCATTTTCTATCTGGTTATTGAAAAATTCTCCGAAATTCTTCATATACATCTTGCATTTGGCCGCATCCACAATGGTCACTGCGCTGTTTAAAACCACATCCAGATTGGCTGCCACGTCGCGGACGGCTTTCATGACATCAGATAATTTTCCCACGCCTGACGGTTCAATGATCACCCGTTCCGGCTTGTATTTAACCAGCACCTCTTCCAGGGATTTTCCAAAATCCCCGACTAAAGAGCAGCAGATACATCCGGAATTCATTTCCCGGATCTCGATCCCGGAATTCTTCAAAAAGCCGCCGTCTATGCCGATCTCTCCGAATTCGTTCTCTATCAGCACAACCTGTTCTCCGGCAATCGCCTCTTCCAGTAATTTCTTGATAAATGTTGTTTTTCCGGCTCCCAGGAAACCGGAGATAATATCGATTTTAGTCATATAGATCATTACCTTCTTTTCTACTATATTATGTTATCCTATTTTGTCACAATTTAATCAAAAAGTCAATTTTTAACATCAAGGGTGAAGGCATTTTCGAAAATGCCTTCACCCTTGATGTTAAAAAAGACCTCGATATAAAAAATCTGGTGCTGAAAATCTCACTTCATAAACCTTTTAATTCCCTGAAATACTTCATCACTGATGATATGTTCCATCTTGCAGGCGTCTTCCTCCGCCCTCTCTTCAGATACTCCTGTAACCTTCTGAAGGAATGAGGTCAGCAGCCTGTGGCGTTCATAAATGCTTTCCGCCTTTTCCCGTCCTGATTCCGTCAGTTCAATCTCCCCGCCGTGTTCCATGGTGATAAAGCCGTCTTCTTTTAGAATTCCCATGGCGCGGCTGACACTGGGTTTGCTGAAATTCAGCTCTCTCGCAATATCAATCGACCTGACTGAACCATTCTTTTCCTTTAACATCAGTATGGTCTCCAGATAATTTTCTCCTGATTCGTACATGATGCAACCTCCCATAGAACTACTTCCCTCTATCATATACGAATTTCCCCTTTTCGTCCAGCCCTCTTTTCTTCACCGATAGTGGTGTGGACGGACGTTTCACGATTTCCCGCTTCAGGCGCTGGCGCATTTCTCCCTGCAGTCCCTGCCATATTGGTTTGCACAGGGATCCTCGCACCGGTCTGCATATTCACAGGAAATCCGGTACATATTTTTGCGGTGGATCAAACCGGTTTCCTCCAATGTTTTTACCATCCGGTAGACGGTGGCCATCCCTATGGTCGGATCTTTTTCCAATGCCTGATAGTACATTTCCTTACAGCAGCAGCACTCATCCTGCAGGATAATGTCGATGAGCAGCCGTCTCTGGCTTGTGATCCTGCAGCCATTCTGTTTTAATGTCCGTATAATAAAAGCTTTCTGTTCCTCTTTTGTAAGTGCCTGTGTCGGATTCATTGATAAGGTCCTCCCTTCGTTTTTAACTCTTTAGAATATTAAATTGCCTATTACATTGATGATTAATGCTACAATATATGCGGTCAGCATCTGGAATCCAACAGTGCGGAGGGTCCATTTCCAGGAGCCCATCTCCCTGCGGATTGCGCCCACTGCTGCAAAACATGGCATACACAGCAGGTTAAACGCCATATAGGAATATGCGGAAACTTTAGTAAACACTTCCGAAATCGCCGGAAGGGCCTGCTCTCCCGCCATAACCGCTTCCACAGTCTCTTCACTGACACCGCCGAACAGCTGGCCGAAGGTAGCTACGATATTTTCTTTTGCGATCCAGCCAGTTACCACGCCTACAGAGGCCCTCCAGTCTGCAAAACCAAGAGGAAGGAAGATCCATTTAATCGCATTTCCGATGGAGGCCAGGAAACTTTCTTCCATATCACACATACCGCTGAAATTGAAGTTGGACAGCAGCCAGATCAGCACCGTTGATGCGAAAATGATGGTGCCGGCCTTCACTGCAAAACCTTTTACCTTTTCCCACGCGTGAATGAGCACGCTCTTTAATGTAGGAATGCGGTACTGGGGAAGTTCCATTATGAAGTTGGAAGTATCGCTTTTAAATGCAAATTTGTTTAAAATAAGAGCGCTGAGAATGGCGACTGCAATTCCCAGCATATAAACTGAAAACACGATGGCCGTCTGATTATTGTCCGCAAACAAAGTGACTGCAAACATTGCATAAATCGGAAGTTTTGCGCCGCAGGACATAAATGGTGTGATCATCATGGTAATCTTGCGGTCTTTGTCGCTTTCCAAAGTTCTGGAAGCCATGAGAGCCGGAACGGAACAGCCAAATCCCATCAGCATAGGGATAAAGGAACGGCCCGATAATCCAAAATGACGGAAAATGCGGTCCATAACGAAAGCAACCCTGGCCATATAACCGCTGTCCTCCAAAAATGAAAGGAGCAGGAATAATACGAGTACCAGTGGCAGGAATCCGGCTACAGCCCCGATCCCTTCCATCACGCCGTCGATCACTAGGGAATATGCCCAATCAGATGCTCCTGCTGCTGAAAGGCCTGCTTCCAGCACTCCGGTCAGAGCTCCCCAAAGTTCCTCCACAACGCCTGCCAGCCATACGCCCGGACTTGGAAGGCCTTCTATAAATAAGAAGTTCTCACTGAATGTACAGGCGAAAAGCAGATACATAACGCCTGCAAAGATAGGCAGCGCCAGGATCCGGTTGGTTAATATCTTATCCAGTTTGTCGGATTTCGTTTCCTGACTGGAACGGTGACCTTTTTTCACGCAGGATTTCACCACTTCGGAAATATATTGATACCGGTAATCGGCTATTTTCGCTTCCGCATCCCCATCCGCATTTTTATTGGCTGCTTTAACAAGAGTTTCGATGGATGCCATTTTCTCCTGTGGGACCGTCTTAGCCACCACTTCATCATTTTCAACCAGTTTAATTGCTTTCCAGTTATTTTCATCCGAATCCGTACCGCCCAGAATATCGGCAATGGCGTCGATAGCATTGGCTAACTCCACGTCAAAAAGTTCTAATTTTTCCGGCTTATGTGCTGACTTTGCCACCCCAACCGCTGCATCCATCAGTTCATGGAGCCCTTTTCCCGAACGGGCCACAATCGGTACAACCGGGACGCCCAGGGTCTTTGAAAGTTTTTCGCAGTCAATTTTATCGCCTCTGGCCGCAACCTCATCCATCATGTTTAAGGCCACTACCATAGGAATGCGCGTCTCCATGATCTGAAGTGTCAAATACAGGTTGCGTTCTATGCTGGTCGCATCCACAATATTGATCACCGCATCCGGCTTTTCTTTTACTATGTAATCTCTTGCTACGATTTCTTCCGCTGAATAGGGTGATAAAGAATAGGTTCCGGGAAGATCCAGAATGATAACTTCTTTATTCTTTTTATAAACACCGTCCTTTTTGTCCACGGTAACTCCGGGCCAGTTTCCCACATGCTGTTTTGAACCTGTAATCTCGTTAAATAATGTTGTCTTTCCGCAGTTTGGATTACCTGCTAATGCAATTGTTATACTCATTTCTTCCTCCAGTCCGCCCCTTTTTGCCGTCTGTTTGAGGGCGTCATTTAGTTAGCTATAGCTAACTCATAACCGCTATACGTCACTATCTTAATTCAATCTGCTGGGCTTCTTCCTTACGAAGGCTCAGTTCATATCCCCTGACATTAACTTCAATCGGATCTCCCAAAGGGGCAACTTTAACCACTTTAATCTCAATCCCCGGGGTAACTCCCATATCCATAATTCTCCGCTTCATCGGTCCTGTCGCACCGATCGAAGCAACATATCCCTGCTGGCCTGGCTTTAAATCTCTCAGCGTCATCCCATGTCCTCCTAGTCTTCCACAATAATCTTGGTGGCTAATGCCTTATTCAAAGCAATTTTTACGCCTTTCACTATTAAAATCATTCCACTGGCATTTTCACCAACTACTCTGACTGCTTCTCCAGGAATGAAACCGAGATCCTGAAGATGTCTCTTCATCTCTTCCTGACCGCGAAATCCGGTAATTTTTTTAGTTTCTCCCCTTAAAACCATAGCTAACGGCATAATCATCGCTCCTTTAATGAATTTATTAATTTGATATTGATTATCATTTTCTAGGTTATCATACGCTAACTTTTCGTTTTTGTCAATACTTTTTATTGACATTTTTTCTCAATAAGCCGTTTTTTGTTATAAATTGGGAAATACTGGTCTGGTAATTGATTCCATAGATGGGTTGAAATCCCTGATAAACCGGTTTTGCCAGACAGAAAAATGCGGTGTCTTAGGACTGCCGGATTTGGATCCGGTGAACAGATAATCTGCCGCCTTCAACGGATTTTATTATCCCGTTAAAGGCGGAAATGAATTTTCTAACACTCTAATACGAGTATTGCTTTCTGTAATGTATCAGGTACAGCGCAGATACCACGAACATAATTCCCTCGGCAACCGGAACAGCCAGCCATACGCCTGTTATTCCCCAAAACTGCGGCAGCAGCAAAATACCTCCTGCCAGCAGGCCGAACGTCCGCAGGAATGAAAGAACCGCAGATACTTTGCCGTTTGACAAAGCAGTGAACATGGCAGACGTAAAATAGTTCAGACCGCAGAATAAAAAGCTGTATGAGAAAATGGTAAAACCATTTGCCGCAATTTTATAGACTGTTGAAGCGTCATCGGCAAACAGCCCTACAATATGGGCACCGCCGAACATGGAAAGTGTAAAGATCAGAACCGATGCCGTCCCGATAAACCTCAAACTGATTAAGAAAACCTTTTTCTGCCGGACATCGTTTCCGTTCCCATAGTTAAATCCGATTATAGGAGCTATCCCCATAGAAAATCCGATATACAGCGTGTTCAGCAGAAATTGGGAATAAATGATGATCGTAATCGCCGCCACACCGTCTTCCCCCAATAAAGCCATCATCGTGCGGTTGAATAGAAATGTTGTGAGGGCCGCCGCCAACTGGCCAACCATTTCGGAAGAGCCATTGAAACAGCTTTCCCTTATCACAGCCCACTTCCATTTTGGCCTTGTGAAAGACAGCGCCCCTTTGCTCCATAAAAAATAGACGAGGCCGGAAGCTGTGGGAATCAGGTAGCCGATCCCCGTTCCTAAGGCAGCTCCCCGGATGCCCAAACCACAGAGCACAATAAAAATGTAATCTAAAACAATATTCGCCACACCCGCCAAAACGGACAGCCCCAAACCAAAGCCGGGTTTTCCGGCTGTCACAAGCAGGTTTGAGAACAGTGTCTGCAGTACATTTGCCGGAATAAATAAAAGCAGTACCATGAGATAGTCTTTACAGTAAGGAAAGAGCAGGTCACTGGCACCGAGAGCGTAAATAATTTCATCCATCCAGATTGTCCCGGCCAAAAGAATGAGAAATCCAATCACCGCTCCTGTAATAATGAGCAGGGTAAAATCTTCTTTTGCCTCCTGATTCTTTCCCGCCCCCATTTTTCGGGAAACAACCGCGTTTCCGCCTGTTGCAGCCATCGTTCCCAGCCCCACAGTAACATTGATTATGGGGCATACGATGTTAATAGCGGAAAGAGCATCCGTATTAACAAACTGAGCCACAAAAACCGTATCCACAATGGTATACAGCCCCATGAATATCATCATTATGATAGTCGGAAATGCGAAACGCAGGAGTGACCCCGCGTTCCATTTTTGGTCTAAAATATTGTCATTCATTGTCTTCTTTCTCCTGTTTTGGCTGTAAAATCAAGCGCTGGATAGGATAGCCGAATTCGGTGAGAAGTTCCGACTCGGCAAATCCAAGCTGCTTGTATTCCTCTCTTTGTCCGGTATCAGCCTTGTCTCCCTCCCGAAATGTCGTAATGCTTATTTCACGGCCCGCCAATAAATTGTGCGTCATAAAATTGAGAAATGCTTTTGTTATTCCGTATCTGCGGTATTGAGGATGCACTGCTAAAAAGTCAATGCTCCCGGTCTCATAAGAAAATGCAGCCGCTCCAATAATAACAGCGCCATCCCGCATAATGAGGGCCTGCCGCCGCCTGATATACTGCTCTATCTGTTTCATGTGCGAACTTTCATCGAGACAGGGAAACCCATCGATCACCAGCGCAATAAAATCCATCCAGTCTGGAATATCATCCAGGGAGGCATAAGTAATTTCCTGTAAGACATCATCCGGAACGGATGGGTTAGTATTCAATGCAAACTCCAGCTGCAGGGGATAAAATACCTGGTTTTGCCTGTACTCCATCGGAGTTTTCTTATACATTGATTTAAAAATGGCAGTAAACGCCTGCTGGCTTTTGTAGCCCGCAATCAGCGCAATTTCTAAAATCGGCTTTTCAGAAAAAACCAGCAGTTTTGCCGCCTTGGTCAACTGTCTGCGCTGAATGTAATCATGAAGCGTCATTCCGACCGCCTCCGTGAACATGCGGTGCAGATGGTATTTGGAATAACAAACCGCATTTGCAACCGTATCTAAATCCAGCGTTTCATTGAGATGCGTTTCAATATATGAAATGACAGCCGTTATGTTTTCAATCTTTTGCCTGCCCATGTTTTTCCCTCCTTTCGATCATATTGTATCAAAAGTCTTTCCGTTACTTTTTATTATTCTTGCGGTTTTTGATGCCTCTTTTCATTTTAATGGTTCTTTCTCTTTCCGGCAAGTATGATGAGTTTTTCATTAGAAAGGGATAAAATTTGATGTAGATGACGTGGGGATTGACAGTAAAACGTGAAGGCATTTTCGAAAATGCCTTGAGGGTTGATGTTAAAATTGATGTTCTAAGGATATCGTTCGATTCAGGCAGAAGGAACGTTTGGAATCATGAAAAAATGATTGCTGGTATTAAAAACAGAAACTGTTTGGCAGCGATAAAATCCCTTTACCAATCGGTAAGGCCCAGAAAATCAACATTTCCGTTATGTGCGATACAGTCCTGAAACAGGTAAATTGGCGTTGCTTTGTGGTGTTAAATGGTGATCGGGGTATGCCCGGGTATCCAGCTAAAATTCAGGATTTAAATTTATCCGCACAGGCTTTAAGACATCTAAATCTAGTGTTTATCCATGATTCTTGTCATATGATTATGGTTGATTACCCTAAGCAGTTATCAGAAATTATTAAAGGCCTACTACCAGCAAGCAGTGTTTAAGTA
>JAGZXV010000007.1 GCA_018378255.1 Clostridiaceae bacterium
GGGGAAGAATATGCCGGGGAATGTATAGGAGAATATGCGCTGGAGATTCTGAAAGCGGGAGGGATTAAGCCGC
This sequence comes from Clostridiaceae bacterium, assembly GCA_018378255.1. GTDB lineage: Bacteria > Bacillota > Clostridia > Lachnospirales > Lachnospiraceae > CHH4-2. The sequence goes on from JAGZXV010000007.1 coordinate 74, forward strand.
TTATGAGGAAGAGGCTGATGGCGGAGAAAGAATAGATTTAATGTGAAACGTGAAGGGATTTTCGAAAAAGCCTTGAGGTTTTAAAGTAAAACGTGAAGGGATTTTCGAAAATCCCTTCACGTTCTATGTAAAAAAAACCAGAATCCATCATCTCCCCCGAAACAACGGATAATTATGCGCCATCTCAATCAACCGCCTCTCCGGCTTGCTTAATGGCCTGTCATCCCGGTAAATCACCGCGCTCAGCCGGTAAATCCCCGGAGACAGTGAAAAGTAAGTAATAGGCAGTTCCGGCCTCATGCAGGTGCGCGGAATAAACGCCACCCCCACCTGGCTGGCCACCATATTCGTCACCGTAGTCATGTGGTTAACTGAACAAATAGCATCCGTATTAATATTGCATTCTTTTAAAAAGCCGCTGGTCGCGTTGCTGACTGTGGAGTTTTTTCTGGGCAGAATAAAGTTTTCGCCGGAAAATGCTTCCGACAGCATAGCTGCTGTCAGGGCTTTTTTCTGATTTTCTTCGGTACAAAAGGGATGGGTTGAAGGAACTGCGAATAAAATCTCCTCCTGTCCCAGAATCTCACTGCAGTGTTCAAACTTCTTAACCGAAGTAGTGGCTACAAATGCGATATCAATGCTTTTCTCCTCCAGCAGTTTTTCCGTAGGCATCAGGTTTCCTTCAAACAATTCCAGGCTCACTTCCGGAAATTCCTTTTTTAGGATGGGAATCAGTTCCGATACCATCTTCAGGGACCAGATTGAGGTCGTGGCCACATTGATATGGCCCGAATTTGTGACCTCCGCAATATTACGGTAGAGTTCATTTTTCATATCTACCATTTTCTTTGCGCATTCCACATACATATTGCCCGCTTTAGTGGGAATCAATTCCCCTTTGAGCCGGGTGAAAAGGGGCGTTCCCAGTTCCTGCTCCAGTTTGGCCAGGTACTGGCTGAGTGAAGGCTGGGAAACATAGAGTTTCTCAGCCGCCTTGCGCATATTTTTTTCATTTGCAATTTCTATAATATAGGATAAATATCGGGTGTCCAATCCGCAGCTTCCTTTCTTAGAAGGTGATGTTTATTTAATAGGCAAGGGCTATTGAAACAATAATTATTGCCAATTGGTGAATTTTACAGCCCTATAGTATAATGAATCCATGAGAGTTGTGCATCTTGTATATAATCATCTCTATTATATCAATCTGCAGGGAAAATGCAATAGACGGGAAAGGGAGAAGATAAAATGGAGCATTACACAATAAAGCGCGCGGGGCAGATGACGGAACATCCTTATACCAAGGCCCTGTTGGCGGCTGTCCCTTTTATGGCCGCTGTGACAGGGCCATGGACCGGTGCAGGCAGGAGACGACCCGTCTTCAGAATGTGGGGGAAAACCACCAATTTTCACATCGGATGAGCCGTTCTGAATAGTTATAATTTTAAATAAACAGGAGGATTTTTATGAGAAAGTTAGCAGCAATGGTATTAGCAGGAACGATGCTTTTAGGAAGCATCACAGGATGCGGCAGTTCTTCGAAAACTGCTGCGGGAAGTACAGCGGCAGGAAGTACGGCAGCAGGAGGAACCGCCCAGACAGAAGCCGCCCAACCCCAGCCTGAATCAAAGGACGGAGGAAATGGGGAAACAGCCGCAGCGCCTGCCGCAGAACAAAAAGGCGTGAAAATATCCACCATCGAAGGCCCGATCACCTTATTCCTTCCCCAGTCATCTTCAACCGGCGACCGCTGGTTTGCCTCGCCGGCCGTAGAATCTTTGGGAAGACTGGCAGAAGACGGAACCACCCAGCCCTGGCTGGCAAAAGAGTTTATCACGGACCCGGACGCGCTGACATTTACGATTAAACTGCGGGATGGGGTGAAATTCCATGACGGAAGTGTATGTGACGCAGAAGCGGTGGCGTGGAACATTGAACAGTATATGAAGAACGGTAAAAGCGCTGAAATTGACAATCCAAAAGAAGTTACTGCGGATGATGACCTGACCGTAACCGTTCATTACGATGAATGGGCCAATAACTGGGATACTGTGCTGGGAGAGATCCATATCCTCTCAAAAGAGGCCTATGAAAAAAATGGAGAAGAATGGTGTAAGATCAACTGTGTGGGAACCGGCCCATTTGTTTTCGATTCCTACATAGCAGGCAGTTCCCTGAAATACGTTAAAAATCCGGAATACCGTATCGATGGACAGCCCTATGTGGATTCGGTTGAATTCGTGGTGATTCCTGATACCAATACACAGGTATCCGCATTCTTAAACGGAGAAGTCGATATTCTGAACACCATTGACGGTATGGTGATCCAGACCGTCATGGCGGCCGGATTTGAAAATGTTGGGCGGGAATCAGCCAATATGGCCAACTTAAAATATGTGTTATTCAACAGCAAAAACCCGGATCATCCCACCGGAGACTTGAAGGTGAGACAGGCCATCATGCATTGTATCGACTGGGAAAATGTTGCTAAAGCGCTGTCCGGCGGCCTGGGAGAAGCGTCCAACCAATTTGCAACCAAAGATTCCTGGGCCTACAGCCCCGATGCCAAATTCTATGAATACGATGTGGAACTGGCAAAACAGATGCTGGCAGAAGCCGGATATCCGGACGGATTTGAAACAAAAATCTACACAATTGCAAGAGACAACGATACGGCGGTTGCGCTTCAGGCCGCTTTAGCCCAGATCAACATCAAAGCCAGTGTGGAAACCGTAGATAATTCAGTAATGGCCGGAATGCAGAAGGAAGACGATATTGACGGCATCGTAATTGGAAAGGGCGCAGGCCAGATGGATTTCACCAATAACTATATCCGTCTCTACTCTTCCCAGGGCATCAAAAACCATGGCATCATGCTCCGTCCAAAGGAATATGAAGACGCGTTATTCGGTGCAAGAGCTGCAAAGACCCTGGATGAGAAGAAAAAACTGCTGCAGCAGGCATCCAAGATGCTGGTTGAAGACTATGTGATGCTGTTTCCAATGAGTGTGTTGTATAATTATTCATTCAGCCAGCACGGACTTGTGGATACAGGCATGTACTATGTGAGCCTGACACAGTGGACGCCGGAAGCAATGCATTGGCAGTAAGGAGAAGAAAAGTGCTTGGAGACAAAATTTACGTACAGCACAAGGCGGAATCAGACGATATGGACGGAGGAAATACCAACATCTGCAAGAGCCCGGAGATTCATCTGGGCCCTCCGGACAGGGGTGTGAGCCGGACCGTACCATATTTTGAAGAAACTTTATTGGAAGACGGATATAGGAAAGTTCTTCTTCACTGTGCAGTTGAAGAGGTGGACCGGGCTTAGGTTATGAATAAATTATATGATATTGCAGTGGCAGGCGGCGGTCTGGCCGGGACATTTGCCGCCATTGCCGCTGCCAGAGAGGGAAAGACAGTTCTCTTAATAGAACAGAACGGATTTCTCGGCGGCAGCCTGACGGCCTGTGGGGTCGGCCCCATGATGACTGCCCATGCCGGAGAAAAACAGGTGATCAAGGGGTTATTCGAAGAAATGGTGGTCAGAATGATGCGGAGCGGTTACAGCTGCGGACATATTAAGGATACAACCAGGTACGTCAGCTACATCACTCCGTTTTCATCGGAAGGGATGAAACTGGTCCTGGATGAGATGACCTCGGAAGCTGACTGCCACGTCCTCTTTCACACCAGTGTGGCCCATGCGGACTGCCGGAACGGAAAGATTACGTCGCTGACAATCTGCAACAAGGACGGCCTGTCAAAGATCAAGGCGGTAATCTACATCGATGCCACCGGAGACGGGGATCTGGCTTGTATGGCCGGCGCTCCCATGCAAAAAGGCCGTCCTGAAGACGGACAGTCCCAGCCCATGACCATGAACATGAAATACGGCAATGTGAACCGGGACATGTTAAAAAACTATCTTCTGGATCATTTGGACCAGTTCCCGAGACTGATAGAAAGCCGCCGGTTATTGGAGGAATCAAACCACATGTCAGTGGCCGGATTTGCCCAACCGCTTCAAAGAGCGGTGAAAGACGGGGAGATCAGATTTCCCAGAGAAGAACTTCTCTTTTTTGAAACCGACCGTCCCGGAGAGTTTATCGTGAATACAACCAGAATTACCGGCAGCGACGGAACCGATGCCCAGAGCCTCAGCGACAGCGAGAGAGAAGGCAGGCGGCAGTGTGCCCAGCTGGACCGTTTCCTGAGACGGGAAGTTCCGGGTTTTGCAGATGCCATTCTGGAGTTTACAGGCCCTTCTATCGGTGTGAGGGGATCCAGACAGTTAAAAGGAAGATATGAACTCACGGCCTCTGACATTTTATCCGGTAAAATATTTGGCAGCAGGATCGCCCTTGCCGCCTATCCGGTAGATGTACACAGCCCGGACGGCGCGGGGACAGACAGTTGTTTTGAGATGGGGGAAAACGGATATTACAGCATTCCTTATGAAGTGATGTTCTGTGATGAAATCGCCAATCTTCTGGTCACCGGAAGGTGTGTATCCGCCAGTTTTGAAGCCCAGGCGGCGATCCGCACAACTCCCACCACGTCGGCCATGGGGCAGGCGGCAGGAACGGCAGCGGCTTTGGCTTTGGAAAGAAGTGTTGGTCTGGCAGAGCTGGATATTCAGCTGCTTCAAAAAAGATTAAGAGAGGGAAATGCGGTCCTCTGATGGAAACACACTCTGGAACAGGGAAAATAAAATATAGCTGCTGCGGGTTTGGGCTGATTGACCTATCAGGGTCATCAGCCTTACTTATTGGGGAAGCCGGATACTTTTGTATGCAGCTTTTTCCCGATGAAGAAGGCCACGCCAGGTGGCTGCCGTTCCTGTATAAGTATTTGCTATAAATTTTATAGGTCCTGTGAATTGGTCATAATGATGCAGTAATATTATAATAAATACATAAAGATGTACGAAATACACAGAGAAATACAAATGGAAGTGGTAGGAAAAGAATGTTTGTAACGGTTATGGCATTGAAATTAAAGGGCTGTTACGGATATTAAAAAGAAGGAGGAAGATATGCTGGGAAATGGAATTCGCACACAGATGAAAGTGGTATCAGACTATACGGATGAACAGCTTCATTTTATAAAACAAATGGGGGTGGATCATGTATTTGCGATGTTTAAAAATGAACATACGGACTATGACTCGGTGATGAAGTTTACGGAGCGGCTTAGAAAGGCCGGGCTTACGGTTACGGATGCAGGCAATACGGATATTTATAAAAATCCGTTGATCCATTTGGGGCTTCCGGGACGGGATGAGGCCATTGAGAGGTACAATGCATTTACCCGTATTCTGGCAAAGGCCGGAATCTATATCACTTATATGACATGGGAGCCCAATAAAGTGCTCACCAGCCGCATTGATGTGGGCAGTTATACCAGACAGGCCCCGGCCAGAATTGTGGATATACCGGAACTGGAAAAAAGGCCGTACAGCCATGGAAGACTTTTTACCAGGGAGGAAATCTGGGATAATTTTAAATACTGGCTGGACAGGGTCCTTCCGGTCTGTGAAGAAGAAAAAGTGAAAATCGCCCTCCACCCCAATGATCCGCCGGTGGAGTGTCTTTTGGGAATTTCCAATCTGATTATATCGGCAGACGATTACAAACACGCCTTTGAACTGGCCGGAAACAGCCCTTACCTGGGAATGAAGATGTGTATGGGATGCTGGCTGGAAGCAGGAGAAAAGTTTGGAAATCTTCTGGAGGACATTCAATACTTCATTGAACAGGACAAGGTTTTGATTGTTCATTTCCGTAATGTGAGCGGCACTATGCCGTATTTTGAAGAAACGCTGCTGGAGGATGGCTATATGAATATGTATGAGGCCATGAAACAGCTGGTGCGCTGTGATTACCAAGGTGTGATCCATGTGGATCATGTGCCCCGGTTTACCAAAGAGTGCGGAGGGATGAATTCATCGTTCGCATATTCTACCGGATATATGAAGGCTCTTTTAAACTGTGCAGTACAGGAAATCAATAAGGAGGAAAGAATATGAGAAAAACAAAAAGACTGCTGGCTGTTGGACTGGGTGTAATGCTGGCCGCAGGCTGTCTGGGCGGATGCGGTAAAAAAGCAGAACCGGCCCCGGCTGCAAAGACAGAGGCTGCTAAAACCGCAAAGGAAGATTTGGGGCAGGGGGAAAAACAGGATTCAGCGGACAAAGGTACGGAAACGCAGAACGGGCAGGAAACGGCAGAAGCAAAAGAGAGTAAGGGAGGTTCGGTAGTGATAGCGAGTTCCACTCCCCAGCAGACCTTTTTTATGCCCCAGTCTTCCTCTACAGGGGACCGGTTTGCCATACAGCCGATTTTAGAACCATTGGGAAGATCGGATTCACAAGGAAATTATGAGCCATGGCTTGCAGAAGACTTTGTTGTGGATAATGATGCGCTGACATTCACTATTAAATTGAGAAAAGATGTTTATTTTCACGATGGATCGGTCTGTGATGCGGATGCAGTTGTATGGAACATTGAACAGTATATTAAAAACGGAAAGGCCAGTGAGATCGGCTCTCCCGCATCGGTTGGGAAAACAGATGATCTGACTGTGGTGATCCAGTATGATAAATGGGCAAATGACTGGGAAAATGTGATCGGAGATATTTATATCTGCTCGAAAGAAGCTTATGAAAAAAATGGTGCGGAATGGTGTAAGATTCATGCGGTAGGCACAGGCCCGTTTGTATTTGACTCCTACATTGCAGATACGAAAATAACATACAAGAAAAATGAAAATTACCGTATTGAGGGACTTCCCAAAATAGATACCTTAGAGATTGACTTTATAAAAGACAGCAATACCGTAGTTTCTGCCCTTCTGAATAAAGAAGTGAATGTGGCTATGAAACTGAACAACGATCAGATTATCAATACCGTAAAAGCGGCAGGGTATGAACGGATCGGAGGAGACACGGCAAACTGTGCCGGTATAAAACATATTATCTGGAACAGCAAGAGCGATAAACATCCGATGGGAGATTTAAAAGTGCGTCAGGCCGTGATGCATGCAATAGACTGGGATAACGTAGCAAAAGCATTGTCGGGAGGAATGGGGGAAGCAACACCGCTGTTTTGTACCAAAGATTCCTGGGCCTACAGCCCTGAAGCCGAATTCTATGAGTATGATGTGGAATTAGCAAAAAAAATGCTGGCAGAAGCCGGTTATCCAAACGGCTTTGAAACAACTATTTATTGTATTTCCAGTAATACGGATACGGCCACGGCATTTCAGGCATGTCTTGACCAGATTGGAATAAAAGCGGAAATATCCGTTCTGGACAGTTCCGTACTGGCCTCCATGCAGAAGGAAGACGATATAGACGGATTTATCGCAGGCAGCGGAGCCGCCAAAATGGATTTTGTAAATAACTATATTCGTCTATACTCTTCGGAAGGAATCAAAAATCATGGAATTATGCTGCGGCCGGCGGAATTTGAAGAGCCATTGTTCGCGGCCAGGGCGGCAAAGACCTTGGAGGAGAAGAAGACGCAGCTCCAAAAGGCAGCTAAGGCGCTGGTTCAGGATTATGTGATGATTACTCCTCTTGCGGTTGTCTATTCCCAGTCATATGGAGAACCTGGACTAAAGGATACAGGAATATCTGAAGTAGATATGGCACAATGGACGCCGGAATCGATGTACTGGGAGTAAAGCAGTTCAGAGTTTAGAGCTTTCTGGGGAACGGTGATTCGATACAGGTCAATCCCTGCTCTTTTTAAAGAGCGGATAGTTCCTTACCAGATTCATAAAATCCACCTCAGCCTCGCTGAACGCCAAAGTTTTGCTGTGTATCATCGCATTGATCCGTTCCAGACGCGGTGTTATGGAATAGTAACAGATTTCCAGCCCTAAAGTGGTATCCGCGCAGGAGGAGGGAATAAAGGCCACGCCCAGATTGTGGGACACCATATTCCTGACCGTATTCATATTGCTGATTTCACATATGATGCTGGGCGTAAAATTACAGGCAGCCAGATTCCGGTCGATCATTCCCCGGAAGCTGGATGTCTGTTTGGTCAATATAAAGTTTTCTTTTTCAAACTGGCGGACCAGATCGATCAGGTCCATGTGCCCGATTCCCTCCGGCTTGGAGTGGGTTTCAAAATAGGCGTTCTGCTGGGAAATGGCGAAAAACAGTTCCTCATACCTCAGAATCTCGCCATATCCCTGGAGCGCATCGATGGAATCGGTGGTGATGATGGCAATATCGATCTCCCCATCGGTTACCAGCTTTTTGAGTAGACGGTGATTCTCTTCAAAAATCTCGATTGTGATCTCAGGATGTTTTTCCCGGAACTGTGTCGTGAGAGTTGTCATCAGGGTATTTCCCCAGATGGAGTTGATTCCCACTTTTATATGGGTGGGGCTGGAAAGGCCGGCGATATCCCGGATCAGGTTATTCTTCAGGGAGATGATTTTCTGGGCGCATTCCAGGTAAAGCTGTCCTGCCGGTGTCAGGGTCATGTTGCCTTTTTGACGGTAGAACAAAGGCGTTCCCATCTCTTCCTCCAGCCTTGATAAATACTGGCTTAAAGAGGATTGGGATACAAAAAGCTGTTCAGCCGCTTTATTCATATTCCGTTGTTTGGCGATTTCTATAAAATAAGTAAGTTGTTTGGTATTCATTGTATTTTTCCTCTTAATAAGTTTTTTGAAGATTGGTTCATAAGAAAAAGTGATCAAAACATCAATTTTAAATATTTGTATAAAAGATATACCAGCCCTATAATGAGTATAAGATATTTGTGCAAAACGACACAAGGATGTTAGGGAGGAGTGGAAAACAGTTATAAAATTCTATAATAATATGCGGATTACATACAATTATTTATTTCGATTATTATAGCAGAAATTAAAAGGCTTGAGAAGTATTGTTAAGGAAGAAAGAAACTCAGAAGAAAGAAAAACACAGACAGAAGAGAGGAGAAAAGTTTATGGGGTCTTATATTGCGAAACGGACTGGACAAATGGTTTTAATCATTTTCCTGATATCCATTTTTATCTTTATGCTGGTTTCCCTGATCCCCGGCGATCCGGTGTATGCGATGCTGGGAGAAGAAGTATCGCCGGAGGAGTACCAGAGAGTGTATCTGGAATTGGGGCTGGATAAACCAGTCATTGTACGGTACTTCAGCTGGCTGTTCAATGCCCTTCAGGGTAATCTGGGCATGTCCACACAGTTCCATAAAAATACTGCTGAAGTGTTGGCAGAGCGTATTCCGATTACATTGTTTTTATCCTTTTCCGCATTTTTAATCAGCATTCCGCTGGGAGTATTTTTCGGAGTTGTAAGTGCGGTGAAGAGAGGAAAAACGGCGGATATGGTGGTTACTTTGCTGGCTAACATCACCGCATGCCTTCCTCAGTTCTGGATCGGACTTTTAGTGATGTTTGTATTTTCCATGAAGTTAGGCTGGCTTCCTTCTTATGGTTTTACCTGGCCCTGGGATGATTTTGCCACCAGTATGAAACAGCTTGTCATGCCGCTGTTCTGCCTGGCATTGGGCGGAATTGCCACGGTAACCAGACAGACCCGTTCCAGTATGCTGGAAGTAATCCGACAGGATTATGTGCGGACGGCCCGCTCCAAAGGTTTGACAGAGAAAAAAGTTATATTTATCCACGCGTTGAAAAATGGTCTGATTCCGGTCATTACCATCCTGGGCATGAGGCTGGGAGCTATGCTGGGCGGTTCCATGTTTGTGGAGTCCGTATTCTCGATTCCGGGAATGGGATCTCTGTTTGTTAAGGCCATCACCTCCCGTGACATTCCGGTAGTCCAGGCCTGTGTACTGGTAACAGCGCTGGTTGCATGTACGGTCAATCTGATCACCGATATCCTTTATGCAGTGGTTGACCCGCGGATCCGTTTGGAATAAGCGGCAGAGCAGAATAGGAGGAAGATGATGAAGAATAAAAAACTCAAGAAATTTTTTGGAGCCATGTTCTCCAGAAAGATAGTGATCTTTGCATTTGTGGTGGTGGTGCTGTTTATCTTTACCGCAGTATTCGCCCCTCTCATTACACCTTATGATCCAAACTATGCGGATTTTGCAGCTTATCTTGCAAAACCGTCGGGGGCTCACTGGCTGGGAACCGATTCCTACGGACGTGATGTGCTGAGCCGGATTATATTCGGCGCAAGGGTCAGCCTGATTATCGGTGTTCTGGCAGTTGTAATCGCCTGTGCCATCGGAACATTCCTTGGCATGGTGGCCGGATATTTCGGCGGAATCGTGGATGATGTGATCAACAGGATGACTGAAGCAATCCGTGCGATCCCTCAGGTAGTGCTGGCAATGGCGCTTACGGCAGTGTTCGGCAGCGGCATCCGCAACCTGGCAATTATCCTGGGAATTTCCTCCATGGCCGGCTATGTGCGTATGATGAGAGGACAGGTTATGTCCATCAAACAGTCAGATTACATAATGGCGGGCAAACTGCAGGGAAACAGCAACTTTCAGTTGATGTTCAAACACATTCTGCCAAACAGCATTTCCCCGATCATTGTAATGATGACCCAGCAGGTAGGTACTACCATCCTGTCGGAGGCGGGATTAAGTTTCCTGGGACTTGGAATCAGCGCGCCAACGGCTTCCTGGGGAAGCATGGTGAGCGAGGGACGTCTGTTCCTGCTTCAGAGCCCGGCATTTGCGCTGGCGCCAGGTATCTGTGTGGCTATACTGGTTATCTGCCTGAATATGCTGGGAGACGGAGTGCGTGATGCTCTGGATCCAAGGCTCAGAGGCGAGATCTAAAAGGAGGAAGAGGGAATGACGAAACATTTGCTGGAATTAAAAGGAATCCGCACCAGCTTCCGTACAGATGGGAAACAGGTTCAGGCTGTGGACGGGGTGTCCATGTATCTGAATCCCGGAGAGATCATCGGAATCGTAGGGGAATCGGGCAGCGGCAAGTCGGTTACCATGATGAGTATGCTTCAGTTAATCAGCCCGCCGGGAAAAGTGAACGGCGGCGAGGTTTACATAGACGGAAACGATAAAAATATGCTGGACTATGACGCCCAGAGTGAAGAAATGCGCCATATGAGAGGCGGGAAGGTCAGCATGATCTTCCAGGAGCCCATGACTTCCCTGAATCCGGTACTCACCATCGGATACCAGATTCAGGAAAACATCATGCTTCATTTAAAACTGAATAAAGAAGAGGCGAAAGCCAGAACCATAGAGATGCTGAAAATGGTAAATATCCCCGATGCGGAGCAGCGGTTCCACTATTATCCGCAGCAGTTTTCCGGCGGTATGAGACAGAGGATCATGATCGCCATGGCCATGTCTTCACAGCCGCAGGTTCTGGTGGCGGATGAGGCCACAACCGCCCTGGATGTTACCACCCAGGCACAGTTATTGGAAATGATCCGCGATATCGCCAAAAAGACCAATACTGCGGTGGTGATCGTAACCCATAACTTAGGGATTGTAGCCCGGTTTGCGGAACGTATCTATGTTATGTATTCCGGAAGTGTTGTGGAAACCACATCGGCAGGGGAGCTGTTCAAAGATCCGGAACATCCTTATACAAGGGCGTTATTGAGGGCAATTCCGCGGCTGGACGATCCAAAAGACCGTATCCTGATCCCCATTGACGGACTTCCGCCAAACCCTGCATCCCGTCCTGAATACTGTCCTTTCTATGACAGATGTGAATACCGGGCGGACCGCTGTAAAGAGTGTGAGAAACCAGAACTGACTGAGATTTCCCCGGGACATTTCTGTGCATGTCTGCTGACAGAAGAGGAGAAGGCTCAGAAAGCAGAAGAAATTGCGAAAAAAGAGATTAAAAAAGCTCCGAAATCCGTGATCCAGTCCACCAACTGTCTGGAAGTGAAGAATGTGAGAAAATACTTCCCGGTCTATAAAGGGCTGATGAGGAAAAAGGTTGGCGAAGTGAAAGCCATTGAAGAGATCACCTTCCATGCCAGAAAAGGGGAGACGCTGGGAATCGTAGGTGAGAGCGGATGCGGCAAAACAACCCTGGCCCGCTGTATTATGAGAGTTTACCAGCCGGAAGAGGGCGAAATCGTATTTAACGGTACGGATATTGCTAACTTTACGGATAAGCAGCTGGCGCCCTACCGATCCAAGATCGCTATGATCTTCCAGGACCCATTTTCTTCCCTGGACCCGAGACAGACGGCAGAGGCCATCGTAGGGGAATCCCTGAAGCTTCATAAACTGGTTAAGAGCAAAGAAGAGTATGACAAGCGTGTGGATGAACTGTTCCGCATCGTAGGTCTGGACCCGGAATTAAAAGGGCGCGTGCCTCATGAGTTCTCCGGCGGCCAGAGACAGAGAATCGGGATTGCCCGGGCCTTGTCTTCCAATCCTGATATGATTATCTGTGATGAGCCCATATCCGCTCTGGATGTGTCGATTCAGGCGCAGATCATCAACCTGCTGGAAGATCTGCAGGCGAAATTAGGCCTGACCTATCTGTTCATTGCCCATGATCTTGCGGTGGTAAAACACATCAGCGACCGGATTCTGGTTATGTACCTGGGACGGGTTGTGGAGATTGCGGAGTGTGAGGAGCTGTATGAAAATACCCTTCATCCATATACAAAGGCGCTTCTGTCCGCTGTGCCGGTAGCCGATCCGGCGGTAGAGGCCGCCAGGGAAAGAGTTGAAATCCGCGGCGAGGTGCCCAGCCTGACAAACCGCCCCTCCGGCTGTCCTTTCCATGACAGATGCGACCGGGCGACGGAGCGCTGTAAACAGGAAGTACCAAAGCTGAGGGATGCTGGAAACGGGCATCAGGTTGCATGTTTCTTATATGAAAAATAGATGAACGTATGAACTTATGACGGCAAAAGCTGTTATAAAAATATAAGGAGGTTTACTATGAAAAAAACAAAAAAAGCGTTGGCATTATTGATGGCTGCAGCTATGGCAGTTACCGGACTGGCAGGATGTTCAAAATCTGAACCGGCACCCACTACAGGAGCGCCGGCGGCGACTACAGCGGCCGGTGGAGAGACTACGGCGGCCGGACAGGCAGCGGGCGGAGAATCCTCAGCTGCTGAAGCTGCTCCCGATTCCTCTGCAAAACAGACGGGAGGAAGCATTAAGATCTCTACGCCTCAGCCATTGACCACATTCTTTATGCCCCAGTCTTCATCGACCGGCGACCGTTTTACCGCAGCGCCTGTTCTGGAATCCTTAGGACGTGTGGATAAAGACGGTAATTATTACCCATGGCTGGCAGAAGAATTTGTGACCGACCCGGATGCGCTTACATTTACGATTAAGCTCCGTGACGGCGTGAAATTCCACGATGGTTCCGTATGTGATGCAAATGCTGTTGCATGGAACATCCAGCAGTACATTGACAACGGAAAAGCCAGTGAGATCGGAAGTCCTGAGAAAGTGGAAGTTGTGGACGATCTTACGGTTAAGATCCAGTACAAAGAATGGGCGAATAACTGGGACAATGTAATCAGCGACATTTTCATCTGCTCCAAAGAAGCTTATGATAAAAATGGCGAAGAGTGGTGCAAGATCAACTGCGTGGGTACAGGTCCTTTCGAATTCGTATCCTATGTAGCCGATAACTCTGTTAAATACAAAAAGAATGAAAATTACCGTATTGAAGGACAGCCTTATGTAGATGAGCTGGAAATCGACATCATCACAGACCTGAATACACGTGTATCTTCTCTTATGAATAAAGAAGTGGACGTTGCTATGAAATTCGAAAACAGCGAGATCATCAATACCATCAAAGCAGCAGGATTTGAAAGCATCGGCCAGAGAAATGCCAACGTAGCGGATATTAAGCACATCATCTGGAACAGCAAGAGCGATAAACATCCTATGGGCGATTTAAAAGTACGTCAGGCAGTTATGCATTGTATTGACTGGGACAATGTAGCGCTGACATTATCTGGCGGTTTAGGTGAGGCAACTCCTCTGTTCTGTACCAAGGATTCCTGGGCTTACAGTCCGGATGCCGAATTCTATGAATTCAACGTGGAATTAGGAAAACAGATGCTGGCCGAAGCCGGATATCCTGACGGATTCAGCACCAAAATCTATACAAATTCACAGAATACCGATACGGCAACCGCATTCCAGGCATGTTTAAAATTACTCAACATTGATGCAGCAGTGGAAACTTTAGACAGCTCCGCACTGGCAGCTATGCAGAAGGAAGATGATATCGACGGATTCATCGCAAACCGCGGAGCCAGCAAAATGGACTTTACCAATAACTATATCCGTCTGTATTCCTCAGAAGGAATTAAGAACCATGGAATTATGCTGCGCCCTGCAGAATTTGAAGATCCGTTATTTGCGGCAAGAGCAGCGAAGACAGTGGAAGAGAAGAAAGAAAACCTGCAGAAAGCATCAAAAGCGCTGGTTCAGGATTATGTAATGATCACACCGCTCAGCGTTGTATATTATCAGACATTTGCACAGCCAAATGTGAAAGATATCGGAATCTACAGTGTGAACCTGGAACAGTGGACTCCGGAAGCAATGTATATTGCGGAATAAAAAACACAAAGATTGGAGAACAGGAAAATGTTAGGAACTAAAATTCGTGTACAGCATAAGGTTATTTCAGACTATACGGATGAACAGCTTTTATTTCTGACACAAATGGGCGTTAAATACGTCTATGTTATGTTTAAAGATGAGCATACGGATTATGATTCGGTTATGCGGTTTATGGAACGGCTTGATAAATTCGGTCTGGTTGCAACGGATGCGGGAAATACCGCCATTTATAAGAATGCGGCCATGCATCTGGCTCTTCCAGGGCGCGATGAAGCGATTCAGCGCTACAATGATTTTAACAGAGTTCTTGGAAAAGCGGGCATTCGTATTGTATATATGACATGGGAACCAAACCAGGTGCTTACCACGCGTTTTGGCGTAGGAGAACATACAAGAGGCGCGATCGGCAGAATTGTGGATATCAAAGAGCTGGAGACGCATCCATACAGCCATGGAAGGCTGTTTACAAAAGAAGAGATGTGGGATAATTTTAAATACTTCTTAGACCGTGTTCTTCCGGTCTGCGAAGAAGCCAATGTAAAGATTGCCCTCCATCCGAATGATCCTCCGGTGGCATGCCTGAAGGGAATCAGCAATCTTATCACTTCAGCGGCCGACTATAAGCACGCTTTTGAACTGTCAGGAAACAGCCCATATCTGGGAATGAAGATGTGTATCGGATGCTGGCTGGAAGGCGGAGACGCATTTGGAAATGTTCTGGAAGATATCAAGTATTTTGTGGAACAGAAAAAAGTCCTGATCGTGCATTTCCGCAATGTCAGCGGTACGGTACCGTATTTTGAGGAAACGCTTTTGGAAGACGGCTATATGGACATGTACAAGGTGATGAAACAGTTTGTTTCCTGTGATTACGATGGAATGATGCATGTGGATCATGTGCCGATTTACGCTGAGTCCTGCGGAGGGGAAGATTCCTCTGTGGCATATAGCCTGGGGTATATGAAAGCATTGCTCAATTGTGCGATTGCAGAAGTAAATAAATAAAAGGTATTAAAAGAGGATGCCGTAAAATCATCAAATCAAATGATTTTGCGGCATCCTCTTTACAGCGTTATTTGCGCCATTCGGTTATATAAAGTTTTTCTAATTACTGGTTTTTCTTTTTGCTTTCCGCAAACTCTTCCTTAACTTTATCCATAAGACCATCCGTCATAATCAGATCATAAGCTGCCCCTGCAATGGCCTTAGCGCCATGGATCACGCAGTTATGAGCTGCTTGTGTCTTGCCTGCGTCCACATATTCCTGGGAGTGGGAAGGCGTTCCTTCCGGCACGAAAGCCACTCGGATACAGGAACCCGGAATCTCGTACATAACATTGCCGAAGTCTGTGGAGCCTGTTTTTTCCCTTGGAGGCGCTAACTGGACAGCTCCTGCCAGCTTTGCATTCTCCATCAGAAGATCATTTAAGAGCAGTACGGGAATCTTATTGAAGAACGTGGTTCCCTTCACCATCTCGTATTCAACTCCGCCGATCAGAGCCGCCCCTTTGATGATATCCTGGAAACGGACCGTCACTTCCTCTAATGTTTTTTTGGAAAAGGAACGGATTGAGAAGTCACCTACCGCTTTTACCGGAACAACATTGGCAGGTCCCGGAAGTTCGCCTATGGTGTAATGCATTCTCACATCATCCGGCACATGTTCTCTCAAAAACTCCACTCCCTGAAATGCGATCAGCAGCGCATCCAGAGCGCTTCTTCCTTTTTCCGGAGCCAGAGCCGCATGAGCTCTCTTGCCCTTAAATGTAACTGTGAAGCTGTTTTGAGCCAGACATTTTATATCAGTGCATGTATTGGGAGCGCCATGCATCATAAATGCCACGTCCAGTTCTTTAAAACAGCCGTTTTCTATCATAGCGCATTTGGAACCAAAGGTTTCTTCCGCAGGCGTGCCGTATACGATCAGCTGATAGGGCCGCTCCGTTTCCGTATTCTTTAATGCAATGGCGGCTCCCAGACAGGAAGGCCCCTGCATATGATGGCCGCAGCCATGGCCTAAACCTTTCAGCCCGTCATACTCACAGAGGATGCCGATCACCGGGCCGCCTTCGCCGTGGCTGTAAGAAGCGCGGAAGGCTGTTTTAAATCCGCCAACTCCCATTTCAACAGAAAAACCCTGTTCTTTCAGATAATCGGTCAGCAAACCGGCGGCCATCACTTCTTCACCGTCGTATTCAGGATTGTCGAAAATGGTATCCGACATGGAAATCAACCGCTCTTTTTGAATGTCAACCGCATTAAATAATTGTTCTTTCACTTATTTCTCTCCCTTCAGACTTTACATTTACATTGGGCCGAATTTCATCGCCTGGGCTGCCATCAGCAGTACGGCTCCCACGGCCAGCCAGATTAAGAACATCTTCCACATGAATTTCATCCAGCGGTCATATGGAATGTTAGACGCGCTGATAATGCCCATAAGAGCTGTGGAAGTAGGAAGAATGTAGTTACAGAAACCATCACCAAAGTTGAATGCCAGGATAGCGGTCTGACGGGTCATACCGATTAAGTCTGCCAAAGGCGTCATGATCGGCATAACAGCCGCTGCCTGTCCGGAACCTGAGGTCAGGAACACATTGATAATCGTGTTGGCAATCAGCATGGCCGGCGCCTGAAGTATGGCCGGAACCACATTTAATCCGCTTGCAAGAGCGTGTACAACCGTATCGATGATCTTACCGTCTGTCATGATTCCGCTGATGGCCTGTGCAAGACCGATGATGATTGCTGCGGAAAGCATCTTTTTACATCCTTCTAAGAAATATTTGGAAATGGTATTGGGGTCAAATCCTGCAATTGCGCCTACCACAATGGCCATTCCGATAAAGATAGCTGCTGTTTCCGGCATATCCCATCCTTTATTCACGCTGCCGTAAACAATCGCTACCAAAGATGCGATTAAGGTGAGGATTATGAGAATCTTTCTGAAATCAATGGTTCCGAATGAATCCAGATCACCGCCTGTATTCAGCTCATTTTCCTTGTCCAGATCATACATGGGGCTGACTGTTGGGTCTTTTTTAACCTTTAAAGCATATTTAATCAGATAAATATTCGTTATAATGTAGTAAACGGCAAAGCAGACCGCTCTGTAACCGATGCCGGAATACAGCGGAAGTTCTGCAATCTTCTGGGCAACAACCGTGGTGCTGGGGTTTAAGGTACCGGTTGAGAAACCGATCGCCCCGCCAAGCAGAATGATGGCCGCTCCGGTGATGGAATCCAGCCCCATGGCCAGAGACATCATAACCATAACCGGTGCAAAAGCGATGAAAATATTAACGCCCTGTGTGGTACATACAAGGCCGAAAATCAATGTGAGAATCGGGATGAATACATAAAGATTGTTAGAAAATTTCTTTGCTGCCTTGGCGATAACCGCCTGCAGTGCGCCTGATTCAGTCAGCATATGGAACGCTCCGCCTGAAAACAGGATCACCAGCAGCAAATCCACTCTCTTGATAAATGCTTTAACGATATAGAGAGGAATCAGAAAAATATTGACTGCACTTCGCGGTAAATAATTAAATTGTGTCGGATCAATGACTTTGATCCCCTGGGCATTTTCCACACGCACGTACTCGCCCGCAGGAATAATCCATGTCATTAATACCGCAGCAACAATGATTGAGAACACGATGACAAAGCTATGCGGCATTTTAAATCCTTTTTTCTTTGGTTTCATAGAACACCCTCCTAAAATAGTTTGATGTTCTAAGTATACATAAGAATTAATTCCAGCACCATTAGATAAATTTTAATGATTGATTAGGTTTTCTTTATACATTTTATGCATATTTAATAATCGCATCTG
The DNA here is from genome assembly GCA_018378255.1 of Clostridiaceae bacterium. Lineage (GTDB taxonomy): Bacteria > Bacillota > Clostridia > Lachnospirales > Lachnospiraceae > CHH4-2. The sequence goes on from JAGZXV010000007.1 coordinate 18,470, forward strand.
CAGTATTCCTTCAAAAGCTCAACCAAACGCTCTGTGTAGGGCTGAAATACGAATCCTTTTTTGTATGCTATTACCAACCTGGAACAGTAGGGTTCTTTTCCGATCAGATAATAATTGATATGTTCAAACCGGTCCATATTGCCGATGTATCCGAGACGGTTAAAGCCTACCCCAAGCCCTTTTTCCACCATTGACATGACTGTCTCAAAATTGCTGATCTCTATGATGCGCGCCGGCTTTATCTGAACCTGTTCCATCAGACGTTCCGCTGTTGTCCTCAAACTCTGCCCCTTTTGGGGAAGGATAAATGTCTCCCTGTCCAGACAGGCCACATCCAGGTGCTTATAACGGCTGCCCGGCATCTCAAATGCATATTGGTTTGCACTGTGTCCGGCAGGAAGCGCGACCAGCACCTGCTCTTTTCCAATCTCAATATAATCGGATCCCGGCAGTTCGTCCTTATAAATACAGACAATCATATCAACCTGGTTATTCATATACATCTTAACCAGTTCGGAATGGGTACCTTCCCGGAATGTGAGCTCAATGTCCGGATATTCCTTTATAAATTGTTCCAGGATAAAAGGAGCCGTAGTGATCGCCCTGCGCATCTGGATCCCCACTCGGATATGTCCGTCCACCTTTCCCGACGCCATTTCTACCAGCTCGTCAAACTCCGCTTTCATCTTAAGCATCTTTTCCGCCCGTTTTACATACTCTTCTCCGATGGGGGTGAGAATAAAACATTTACCGGTCCGTTCAAACAGCTTCATCCCCAGGTATTTTTCCAAATTGCTGATATACACGCTGAGAGCAGGCTGTGAAATATAAAGTTCTTCCGAAGCTTTTGAAATCGTCTGGCACCGCGCTAATGTGCAGACGTATAACTGTTCTTTTAAGTTCATGGAGATCCCTCCTTTTGGCCATTTTACCACAAATACAGGAAGAATCATAGTTCTGCTGAACGATATGGTTACTGTTTACAGTCCCTCATCGGAAAAATTGCCGGGCCGGGCCGCCAGCCGGCCAGATTTGCCGGTGAGTAACCCGGTAGGTATAAATGAGAGGCATTTATAATTTAGCTATTGAATTTTTAATTTACAGTGCTATAATTTAACTATGGAAGTATAGCTCAGCCGGGATGAGCGTTCGCCTCACACGCGAGAGGTCATGGGTTCGAGCCCCATTACTTCCATTTTTTACTGCCTGAATTTAAAAAGCAGTGGTAATAAGCAAAATGTCCTTTTGCGCGTTACGTTTTATTACAATGTATTTGGGAACTGATTTGAATTAAAACTACAAACATTTGATTGTTTGTGTAAAAATGATCCCCGCCCGAAAAAGGCGGGGCCTATGAAAATAGATATGATAGATTTAAAGCATCAGATTGTACTTATTGAGCATCTCTTTCCGGTAATCCGCATCCGCCGTCAGGCGTTCTAACGGATTTTCGATTCCATCTGCCATCATTTTGGCGATCAGCGTAAGCATGAGATTTGCGCCTTCTTCTAATATCTCCTTCCGCCGTTCTTCCATCTCATCTTCCATATATTCCGCCAGGGTCATATACTTCACCTCCAAATTCCGGTCTGCCTTCAACCGGTTGATTTTATCATGGATTTTTGTGACGGTTTCATCCTTGATGTCATTGACGTAAGTATCAGTGGTTTCTTCTATATAATGAAGAAAATGGATCAGCTCCTGGGGAACCCCGGTTTTAATGAAACGATGTCCATCTCCGCCTGATGATAGCGGCTGCGCTTTGCCAAGTTTCCCCTGTTTTGGTTCTGCATCTCAATGTTATAGGATACTTCCGCCTCATCTAAGGCATATACGTCCATCCGTATGCATCTGAAATCCGAGCTGAACAGCATTGTCCTTTCTGTCTTAACAACGACCTCTGAAATTGCCGTCCCGAGAATTAACTCCAAAATCATACGGCAGATCTCCGGATCCTCTAAAGCTGTTGCAAAGAGAAAGGAATTATTTAAATCCAACTCCTGAAATGTCTTTTTTTGAGCCATAACTCCTCCTGATTTCTGTATGACGCTCAAGACATTCTGCTTATAATTAAATTATACGTTTTGATGGAGGGATTTGCAATATTTTAAATCAGAAATATCGTAATTTTATGATAAAAATTGTAATGTCAGACGATGATAGTCCCTGTTGTTCCGAATATTTCCGAGATGGGTGATGCTTTTTTGAAATTTCTGCTGCAATAAACGCAAAATCCAGTATGTTCTGCTTGTACTGGAACATTGGCAAAGCTATTCTGAAAAAGCAAGAGGAAGAAGGCAGCGCAAAAGTTAAATAAAAAAACGGTTTCCGAAAACCTCGGAAACCGCATAACTCCTATAAAAAAAGAGCGCGAGACGGGACTCGAACCCGCGACCCCGACCTTGGCAAGGTCGTACTCCACCAACTGAGCCACTCGCGCATAAGCAAAACATAATATAGCACAGATTTAAAAATCTGTCAAGCGGGTGATGGGAATCGAACCCACGTATCTAGCTTGGAAGGCTAGTGTTCTACCATTGAACTACACCCGCGAGGAACTCTTAAAGTATTCAATGCACTCCAAAGAGTACAATGCCTTGGACCGGAATCGAACCAGTGACACGAGGATTTTCAGTCCTCTGCTCTACCAACTGAGCTACCAAGGCATAACCACCGCGACTTGCGACATCGATTATTTTACTTTATAATGCTGGCTTTGTCAAGATAAAATTTAATATTTTTTAGAAAAATTATTACTGTTCAAAGCACCCATCTTCTAATTCGAAAAAGAAGACCAAGCTGCATTGAAAATATTCCGCTTGTTTTCACATCTGCCAATAATTCTGCACAGTCTCATGTAAAACACTGTCGCATCCTGTCTTTATTTGCTATAATGTTCCATATGAATTGAATGATTGTTTTAAACTATCATTTCCAGAAAGGATATATGACTATGTATTGCTCAAATTGCGGAAAAGAATTACCGGATGGCACCAGATTTTGCCGTTTTTGTGGCTTTCAGCAGGAAGATGTTATTGTTTCGCCGCCTCCGGGCACCCAGCCTGCCGCTTTGTCCAAGCCTCCTAAACCGCCTAAAAAAACTTTGAAAATAGTTTTGCTCACAATCACATTTTTGCTCGTAATTGCCGCTGCAGTTATTTTGACCCCGTTTCTTATGCAGAAAGTCAGCCAAAAACGCTATGAGATGAAGATGGCCGCCGGACAGCGCTATCTGGATGAGATGGATTATGAACAGGCTGTTATCGCTTATAAGGCTGCTATTAAAATTGACCCCAGGAATCTGGACGCATACATAGAACTTTCCGACGTCTATTTGGCCCAGGACGATTCGGAAGCTGCCGCCAATCTATTGGAACGTGCAATGGACATCGTTACCTCCGGCTATGAAAACGAGGAAGATATCATAGGTGACAGCCGTGCTGTTTTGACTAAACTGGCGGATATCCGCACAGAAGAAAAGGATTTTTCCCAGGCCCGTGATATTTATGAAATCGGCAAAAAATATCTCCCGAAACACGATTGGGATTCTGAAGAAGAGAACCTGACGGAAAGTGAACGGGAACTCTATCAGCAATATATTGTGAATACTCTGGTTCCGGCTTACGGGCTGGCAAAACTGGATGAGGGCATTTACAATTCCTTTATGTGGCAGGAGAATTTCTGGGATCCGGCTCCATTTACAGGACTTGTCAGCGTTGTAATCGACGATCTGGATGGGGATTCGTCTCTTGATATGGCCGCTGTTGTCAGCCGGGCTGATGAACTGACGGGCGGAGACGGCAGTTATACTTACAGCAATAAGTCATTTGACCTGTACCTGTATCAATTGGAAAATGGTGAAGTTACAGAAAAGCACAGCGTAAAAGATGCAGGCGTTCTGGAGGATCAGTGTTTCGGTTTTATCACTGCGGTCAACTATCAGAGCGGTTCAAAACCCTATCTGTGCATCAGAACCAGCGCCGGAACCTATATGGAATATTCCTATGACGAAATCCGCGTTTATCAGGTTATTGACAGCCAATTCAAACTTCAAACCGGGTTCCGGTACGTTTTCAGCGAAGGTGAAATCCTGACCGAACTGAAAAATTCCGGAGAACCGGTTAACCTTCGCTATATCACCCACTGGGGCACCGTGGATGAAGATGGTCGTGATCTGGATACCGATTCAGGCAATTCCGGTGAATATGATTCCATGACAGAAGCTATGGATTATGTTAAACAGACTCTGAATAAATATGATGCATCTAAATACTGGGATCTTTACAGCGATACGGTTATAGATACTCTGAAAAATGAAGGTTCACTGGTGGGAGCCTATACGGTCCGAGATGTTATGAATAGCTCTGACACTAATTATATTGTAAGAGTTTATGACAACAGCGAACTTCGCACTGTGGTTGAAAAAGGCCGGCTGGACCTTTTGAAATCCATTTCAGCAAAGCCAGCAGTCATCAATGAAAAGAAGATAACGGATGTTTTGAAAAACAGCACCGGTAGTGAAATCTGCAATATCGACCTCTCCTACCCTGAGCTCACCCCGGTGAAAGGATTGAATGGGATTGATAAGATCAATGAATATTTCAGAGCGCTGAACCAGGATCTTCACGACAGCATGGTTAAAACTGTAAGACAAGACAGTGATGAATATGCGATTCTTTACCCATACGAACAGTCGACTACCTATTCCATCGGCCTGAATACGGGAAAAGTGCTGGGAATTGTTGTTGACAGTTATGATTATTATGGAGGAGCCCACGGATATGATGCGCTCTCATATTACAATTTTGATATGTATTCGGGCTTATTGCTGACGCTTTCCGACATTGCCGTTGATCCGGTTCAATTCCAGTCATTTCTGAAGCAGGAAATCCTCAATCAGATATGGGCAAACAATGATGCCGAAGGAATGTTCCCGGAATATCATACCACGCTTCAAAACTATGATCTGAACACAAACTGGCTTTTGGACGAAACTGGCTTCACATTTGTATTCAATGCTTATGAACTGGGCAGCTATGCTGCGGGGCGGTTTACCTATACAGTTCCTTATGAAAGCTGTGGGGCTTATCTGAATGGGTATGGGAAGGCTGTTGTAAAATAGTTGTTGGAATTGGAATTGGGATTTAGGTGAGAAAGTTACGCAGAAAAGCGGGACGAGACAGCGAAGGTGGGGCTGGGCGTTTGGAACAGCCCCACCTTCGCTGCCTCGTCCCGCTTTTCTGCGTAACTTTCTCTGGTTCTGGTTAATTAAATGCATTTTTGCAAGGAGTAGGCAATTTTAACATCAAACCTCAAGGCATTTTCGAAAAAGCCTTCACGTTTTACTGTCAACCCCCAGGTTATTTACATCAAATCACCATGTCACAATCCGCATTAAAAGTCCAATATCCCATCAGTCAAACGATCTTTTGTCTTTTTTTACACACACTCCTCCATTTTTTTATCTTTAGTGAAGCCCATACACAGCCGTGAATAAGGGGATGCTGGCGCGGATGGCCTGGGAGCAAAGGAATCCGATCTCGAATCCCTTTGCTCCCAGGCCATCCGCGCCAGCATCCCCTTATTCACGGCGTTACCTTCACGAATATGAATAAAGCTCCTCCAAATTTATTTTACCGAAAATCGATATCCAAGCCCCCTGACCGTCACGATATAGGCCGGTTTTGCCGGATTTTCTTCGATTTTGTTCCGTATGCGGTTTACATAAACCATAATTGTGTTGTCGTCCACCGCAATGGTATCGCCCCACACGTGCTCGTAGATGGCTTCTTTTGTAAAAATCTGGTTTGGATTTTGCAGAAATAGAAGGAGCAGGCTGCTTTCCTTTGAAGAGAGCACCAGTTCCTCGCCATTTTTATAAAAACGCATGGTTGAAGTGTCATAGGTAAATGGGCCGCAGGTTACCGTATTCATCATCTGGCCCTTGTCCCGCCGGATTAACGCCTTTACTTTCGCTCCGACAATCAATGGGCGGAAGGGTTTGGTAATATAGTCGTCGGCGCCCAGTGAAAGTCCGTATAAGGCATCATAATCCTCGTCACGGCCGCTGATTATGATGACAGGCGTCTGAATGCCCTGCTTGCGGATGAGTTTGATCACTTCGAAACCTTCCATATCACCCAGCATGATGTCCATCAGTATGACATCATAGGTATTTTTTTTCAGCAGATCCAGGGCTTCCTGCCCGCTGGATGCGCTGGATGTTTCCAAATCATTGCTTTTCATCACCTTTTCCAAAAGGGTTCTGATCGCTGAATCATCATCTACAATTAAAACTTTATCCGCCATAGTATAATATCCCTTGCATTATATGAATTTCGTTTCTACAATAGTAATTACATTATAATAGTTACAGGTAGACAAGTCAAATAAATGGAGGGCCGGTTGAGGCAGAAAATGCGGAAAACGGAAACAGACGGGGTAATGGATGAAAGCAGAGCAGGATAAGGTGAACAATGACCAGATAAATAATAAAATAAAAGACAGTAAAATCAAAAAGAGAGTGACGCTCCTGGCAAAGAAAAGGGCGATTTGGGCGATGGCCTTATTTTTGGTGCTGTTCAATGCCGGACTGGCTGCCATTGGGATCAGCATATGGAATGATTACAAAATGACGGTAATCAGCCAGCAGAAAAACCAGATGCTTTTGACAGCCGAATCCGTGGCAAAAACCATGGAGATTTCATTGGAGAGAAATGCCGCCGATTTAAAGCAGCTTTGCATGGTTGCGGAAGAAACCTCCAATCATCCGGATATGAAGGCATTTAAGGATCAGATATTCCAGAGATATATCGATGAACAGGAGAATTTTGTGACAGGTATTATTGTCAGCAAAAAGGGAGAGATAACGAGGAATACCCTGGGGATTGAAATCGAGAAGAAATATGCCATCACGGATATGGGAAGCGGCATCCAGATGACCCAGTGCAGGGGCAATGATGGTAAAATTTATTTTCTGCTGGGAAAAGAACTGGAATCCGGCGAGAGGATCAGCCAGGTGATCGATGCGGACCGGTATTTTAACACCTTGATTTCCGATATTAAGATTGGAACCAATGGTTATATTATGGTTAAAAATTCAGCCGGAATCATACTGATGCATCCGGTGCCGGAACAGAGGGGAATCGATGCGGTGGGGGACCGGAAAGAGATGTACAATCTCCAGGATCTGAAGAGCCTGGAACACATGCTTCAAAACCAGTACCAGGGGAAAAGCGGCGTTTCCGAGTACATTTCTTATTGGTGGGCTGACAGCAGTCTGCCGAGAGTTAAGAAGATTTCCGCTTATACACCGGCTAAGACGGGAGACGATTTTCTGATTATCAGCGCGGTTATGGATTATAATGACATTTACATACCGATTGCCAATGGATATATCAGGATTATCGCCCTGCTTCTTGTGATGTTCCTTGCGATTATGGGAGCGGCCGGGTATTTTGTCAGGTTGTTGTTTCAGAGGCAGAAGGATTCGGAGGAGATCGCGTACCTGAAGGAATTAAACGGAATTTTGGAACAGACCCAAAGGAGTGAAGAAATTATCGCCCACCAGCAGCGGCTTCAGATCATGGGAACCATGACGGGAGGAATTGCCCATGAATTCAATAACCTTCTGACCCCCATTATGGGATACGCGGATCTGATGCTGGCGGAACTGCCGGAGGATTCGGAGTATTTTGAAGATGTGGCTGAGATTTATGACGCTGCGGTGAAGGCGAAAGAGATCATACGCCAGATTTCTTCTTTGAGCAGGAAGAACATGGAGACTGCGTATAAAGCCATTTCAGTTAAACAAATGATGAAGCGTGCGCTTAAAATGGTCCATTCCGTATGTCCGGCCAATGTCCGGCTGTCCGATGAAACAAATTTCGATTCAGAATGGATTCTGGGCAATGAAACCCAGTTAAACCAGGTTGTATTAAATATCTGCGTAAACGCCATCCATGCCATCGGCCATGAAGAAGGACAGATCACCGTGTCAGGCAAAAAGGTTCCCAGGGGAGCATTGTTGGATCTGCCTTTGGGCAGTGAAGTTTCCGATATGTGGAAATATTTTGTTCAGATTGATTTTAAAGATACGGGCTGTGGCATGAACCAGGATGTGCTGGAACAAATTTTCGATCCATTTTTTACCACCAAGAAAAATGGAAAGGGCACCGGTTTGGGATTGGCTCTGGTGGAGCAGATCATTCATTCCCATAAGGGATACATTTATGCGGAAAGTGAACTGGGAGAAGGCAGCATATTCCACATGTTCCTCCCGGTCAATGAAAATGTTTTAAATGAAACCGATCAGGATATTCCGGCTTCCCAGAGCCAGAAAAAGATACTGATAGTGGACGACAATGCCAAGGTGCTTAAACTGCTGGAAAAGAATTTTAAAAAGCTGAAGCTGACCATGACAGGGGCGGTGAACAGCCAGGAAGCGCTGGAGGCCCTGGAAAAAGAGCATTATGATGTGATGGTGATTGACAATTATCTGGCTGACACCAGTGCTATTGATTTCTGCATGTCAATCCGTATGAAATATCCCCATATGATAAAGCTGGTGATGACGGACAAGATCAGAAAAGAGATACTGGAGGCAAAACAAAAAGGAATCATTGAGGCTTATGTAGAAAAGCCGGTGTCTGTTGCTTCTATATTAGAAGTGCTCAGAAGCCTTAATGTATTTTAAGGCAAACCTTAATAAATATTAAGGCGGCAAAAGGGCTGTTTTAAGGTTCCCCTGTTATACTTCAACTAAGAAAATAACAAAGGGGAGAGAACAAGATATGAATGAAACAATGCTTGCGCTTTTAGGGTTTGCAACAATTATTATGATCATCATTTTGTTACTTAAAAATGTTACCGTACCGTCACTGGCATTTATCGGCGTAACAACTGTTACGGGAATCGTGCTGGTTTTAACAGGAACATACAGTGTAAAGGAAGTAGGGGACTTCATTGCATCAGGTGTTAAGGGCGTCCATTCGACGGCATCCCTGTTCATCTTCTCCGTACTGTTCTTCGGTATCATGACAGATGTGGGCATGTTTGACAGAATCATCAATGTGCTTATGAAACGGGTAGGAAACAATGTGGTAGGAGTTGCGGTTATGACATGTTTAATCGCTATGATCGGACATCTGGACGGCGGCGGCGCTTCCACCTTCCTGATCACAATTCCGGCAATGCTGCCTGTTTACAAGAAATTAAAGATGAAACCGACCACTCTGCTGATGATCTGTGTTACAGCGATGGGCGTTATGAACCTGCTTCCATGGGGCGGACCTACGATGAGAACCGCATCCGTTCTGGGAATCGAAGCAAATGCCCTTTGGGTATCCCTGATCCCAATGCAGATTATGGGAATCGTGATTTCTTTCGCTACAGCAGTTTTTTGGGGTATTGCAGAGAAAAAAGCCGGAGCCGGTTTAAACAGCACACGTGTGGTTGACTATGGCGAAGGTGATGAAGAAAGCCTCAGCGAAGAACAGAAAAATGAACTCGCAAGACCAAAATTATTCGCATTCAACGTTATTTTAACATTAGCAGTTGTCGTTACCCTGATATTTGTTCCAATGCCGGCGTACTACATTTTCATGATCGGCTGTGTACTGGCATTACTGATCAATTATCCTGGTTCCAAAATGCAGAAAAAGATCATCAACGCACATGCGGCTCCGGCCCTTATGATGGCATCCACAATTCTTGCTGCCGGCGTATTCTTAGGAATACTGGAAGACAGCGGAATCATGGATCAGATGGCAATCGTGCTGGCATCATTTATTCCTCATTCACTGGGAAGATTCCTGCCAATCATCATCGGTGTGCTTTCTGTACCTTGTGCATTGATCTTCAATACGGATTCTTATTTCTACGGCCTTCTGCCAATCCTGATCGAAGTTGGAAGCCAGTTTGGCGTTGATCCGCTTCAGACAGGTATCGCAATGGTTGTATGTAAAAACTTCGCAACCTTTATCAGCCCGGTTGTACCGGCAACCTTCCTGGGTGTCGGCCTTGCGGGAGTTGAGATTAAAGACCATATTAAGAACTGCTTCTTCTGGATTTGGGGAGTGAGTATTATCTGTTTGATCTTTGGAATTATGGTTGGAATTATTAATATTTAACAGCAAGCGGGAACAACATCGAGTGGGAACAACAGCAAGCGGGAACAACAGCAAGCGGGAACAACAGCAAACGGGATTTAACATCAAACGTGAAGGCATTTTCAGAAATGCCTTCACGTTTGATGTTAAATCCCGTTTGCTGTTGTTCCCGCTTGCTGTTGTTCCCGCTTGCTGTTGTTCCCGCTTGTTGTTAATCCCCACGTCACTCATATAAAAAATCCCACTTTATTTTTTCAGCAGTCTCCACATGGTAGTCCTGCTGATCCCCAGCCGCTTTGCCGCCGCGCTCTGGTTTCCACCCATCTCTCTCAGCACCATCTGAATCACATCCTGGTTGATCTCGTCCAGCGTCTTTTCTATATCAATTCTGCTGCTGTACGGCAGCAGCCCATCCGTTCCGGAAACAATCCTTTCTCTGGCTAAAACTTCCTCTACATCAGATATCTGGATATAAGGTTTGACGGTAATCATAGCCAGTTCCCTCAATACGCGCTTAAGCTGTGAATAGTTGGAAGGCCAGCTATATGCCTTTAAAAGTTCCAGCGCACCGTCTTCCAGGCCGATTACCTGTTTGGCCATCTCCATATTCAAGGCGCCCAGATAGAGGCTTATCATATCGGGCAGTTCAGACAGCCGCTTGCAAAGAGGCGGTAGGGCGAGACTTAAACAGGACAGGGCTTTTATGTAATCCATGGCCTGAACCGGAAGGGAATCGTCCCGCCTGCAGACGTAGGTGAGAAACAAGCGGTTCCTTTTACACAGGTTCGTGTCTTTGACTGTATTTAAAAGCTGCTTTTGGCGCGTTTCGGATAAAAGATTAATATTTTTTAACACGATCGTATTATTGCTGTCGGTAAATGGAGAATTATGATGATTCATTAAAAACTCCCAGCTTTTATCATCACAGGATGAAAAATCAACGGTTATAACAGGGCTATTTTTAAGGGGGCTTTGAAAATATAATTCACGGATCACCTGGTCTTTTCCGGTGCCCTCTTCCCCGAGAATTAAAACGGGCTGGCTGCTCTGACTCATCTGCTGGATTCTCAGCTTTAGCTCCTCCCCGATTCCGGTGATGCCGTAAAAACTGCCGAGAAGCTTTTCCTCTTCCCAGCTCTTGTCTGAAATTGAGATTCCGCGCCTTCCTGTAATCGGCGGGACAACGCTTTCACGGATATAAAAAACGATATATTTGTTGGACATGACATGGAGCGTCTGATTAACGATGGCATACGAAGCACTGTTTAATGTCCTGATCACTTTTCTGCCTTCCGTGGATTTGGCGGCGGGCAATTCTTTTTTCAGCATATGAAACAGCTTTTCGCTGTCCTCCGTATTCAGGCCGCTTTTTTCAAAGGTAGAAAAATGCAGTCTTCCATGTTCATCAAAAACAGCCGTTATGGTGTCGGAACCCTGAATGACAGCATTGAGAAAGCCGTTCTGTTCCCTCATATCTGCATAACTGCGGCTCAGCTTTACAGCCATATCAAAAGCTGTCTGAATGCTTTCCGAACCGGAAGTGATCAAAATAGCATTGAGCCCCAGTTTCTTTGCAGTTGTATTGGTTATCATGTCACAGACCACCATCCGGCAGCCCTTTTTCTTCAGGGACTTTAAGACGGCCTGTACATCGTCCCCGCTGTGCAGGGTGATGATATCCATATCGTATTGCAGCAGGTCACACAGCAGATGGGCGCTGTCGGTGATGGCGGAAAATCCTACAACCGCAAACCGGTCCGAATAGTTTTCCGCTAATTTCATAGCGCGTAAGATATCGTAAACGGAGAGGGAAATCTCAATAACCGGTATGGTAGTGGCTTTTTCGATCATTTCCGCAGTGCCTCCTCTGGAAATGATCACGTCATAATTGCTGTTAAAGTTCTGTCTTGCAATTTCAACCCCTTTGTTCAAATCTCCTGTATACACATCCAACTCCAGATCCTCGCGTTCCGCCGCCAGCTTCTGCATGGCAGTTTTCATCCCCTCATAGGGGGCAATTCCCAACACCCTTATACTTCTGCTATTCATAAATAATCCCCTTTTTAAAAATAAATATGTTACATTATGAAACTATTTTACTATATTAATAATGAAAAATAAAGACGGAAATAAAATATGTTACAAAATAAAACAAATATACCCTTTTGATTTGTTGAGGGAATCCGGGTTATTTAGTAAAATAAGGCCATACAAAGGGGGAGTAACATGGTAAGACTGTTGATTATTGCAGATGATTTTACCGGCGCTCTGGATACCGGGGTGAAGTTTGCAGAAGAAGGAGCTGTCACCAAAGTTGTGGCAGGAACCGGATGGGACTTGAACCGTATGGAGAATGAAGCGCCTGAGGTACTGGTTGTAAATGCTGAAACCAGGCACCTTGCCGCCGGGGAGGCATATCAGGTTGTCTACCGGATTGTAAAAAAAGCAAAGGATGCAGGTGTGGAGTATATTTTTAAAAAAACGGATTCCGGCCTGCGCGGAAATATAGGAAGCGAAATAGCGGCGGCTCTGGAGGCGTCGGAGGAACCGGTTTTGCATTTCATACCCGCCTTTCCAAAGATGAATAGGATTACCAAAGATGGAATCCATTATATAGACGGAGTGCCGGTACATAAAAGCGTTTTTGGAAAAGATCCGTTTGAACCTGTGACAAATTCAGATGTAGCGGAGATTATTGGAAAACAAAGCGATGTTCCTGTGATCCGGGCGGATGCATATCACAGCCCGAAGCTCACAGAAAATCCTTCCGTCATATTGTATGATGTGGAAACAGAAGAGGAACTGGTGAGGATAGGAAAGAATCTGGCAGAGAAGAGCCAGCTTCGTGTATTTGCCGGCTGCGCCGGGCTTGCTGCCGTACTTCCTTCGCTATTAAAGCTGGGAGGAAAGGAACCCCCTGTGCCCCGTCTGAATGAAAATATTCTGATAATATGCGGAAGCATCAACCCGGTAACGAAGAGACAACTGGATTATGCGCAGAAATGCGGGTTTTCCAGAATCCGGATGACACCGGAGCAAAAGCTGAAAGATGGTTATTTAAACTCACCGGAAGGCGAAGCGGCCATTCAAAGCTGGCTCAGCACCTTAAGAGACAGCGGACGGTGTATCATCGATACCAACGATCTGAATGAGGACGGCGAAACCATAAAATACGCAGAGAAGCAAAAGATAAGAACAGAGGTTGTGAGAGAAAAAATCGCCTTAAATCTGGGATATGTATTAAAGCGTTTTATGGAATGTAAAGCAGAGTGTACGACAATGGTAACCGGCGGCGATTCGCTGATGGGCTTTATGAAGCAGATATGTGTGGATGAGATCATCCCAATCTGTGAAATGGCCCCCGGAATTGTCCTGTCTTCATTCAAAAAAAACGGTGATTCCTATGAAATTATCACAAAATCCGGAGGATTTGGCGATGAAACCCTGCTGAATGATTTAGCGGAACAGATTGCGCGTAAAAGATAAAAGGAGGAAGTTATGCTGGCTGACTATAATTTAAAAATGCCCGGTGCCGTTTACAGCGGTGAACATGCCCTTGAGAAGATAACGGATATTCTGAGGGGAAAGGTTAAACGGGCCGCCGTATTCACAGATCCCGGAATAAAACGAGCGGGGCTTTTGGAGCTGCCTCTTTCTTATGCCGCTTTAGCGGGAACGGAGCCTGTCATCATCGACCGGATACCGGCCGAGCCGTCTTATAAACAGGTACAGGAGATAGTAAATGAGTTTTGGGCCTCAGGAGCCGATTTTATCATTGCTGTCGGCGGCGGAAGCGTCATGGACGCGGCAAAGCTGGCCTCTGTACTGGACCAAGCGCCCGATGGGGTTAGAAAGCTTCTGGAAGACCCGTCAGGAGCCCGGAAAAAGGTAAAGACCATGATGATCCCAACAACTGCCGGAACCGGTTCAGAGGCGACACCTAACAGCATTGTAGCTGTGCCGGAAAAGGAAGTGAAAGTTGGAATTGTTAATGAAGAAATGATTGCGGACTATGTGATATTGGATGCCCGTATGGTTAAAAACCTTCCCCGAAAACTGGCGGCGGCTACCGGAGTGGATGCCCTGGCCCATGCCATAGAGTGCTTCACATCAAATAAAGCCAATCCGTTCAGCGATCTGTTTGCATTGGAAGCGCTGGAACTGATTTTTAACAATATTGAGGCTGCCTGTGATGAGCCGGAAAATGATAAGGCTAAAAATGCCATGCAGATTGCCGCATTTTACGCAGGCGCTGCCATCACCGCATCCGGAACCACTGCGGTTCACGCCCTTTCTTATCCGCTGGGCGGAAAGTACCACATTCCACACGGAGTATCCAATGCCATGCTGCTGGTTCCGGTTATGAAATTCAATGAACCGGCCTGCAGAGACCGTCTGGCCTGCGCATTTAACCGCATAGTTTCAGCCAGTCAGGCAGAGAAAGAGGTGAAAAATGTAAAGGAAAAATCTGAGTGGATCATCAGCCGCCTGGAACACATCGTAAAACATCTCGACATTCCAACCAGCCTGAAAGAATATGGAGTAGGAAACGACGATTTGGAGGATCTTGTGAACTCCGGAATGGATGTGAAACGGCTGCTTTGTAACAATATGAGAGAAGTAAAATCAGAGGATGCGAGAGCATTGTATCTTCAGATTTTAGAATAGAGGAGGAACTAAATATGACAGAGATTAAAGGAATCATACCACCGATCCTGACACCGATGAACGAGGATGAAAGCATTAATATAGAAGAGCTCAAAAACCAGGTAAACAGGCAGATCGGAGCCGGCGTCCATGGATTGTTTCCATTTGGCACCAATGGGGAAGGTTATATTCTGGATGCGGACGAAAAAGAGCAGATTTTGAAAACCGTTGTGGAGGAAACGAACGGAAGGGTGCCGGTGTATGCAGGAACCGGATGTATCAGCACCAAAGAAACCATCCGCCAGTCATTGATGGCAAAGAGCGTGGGGGCGGACATCCTGTCCGTCATCACCCCGTCATTCGCGGCGGCTTCACAGGAAGAACTATATGTACATTATAAAACTGTGGCCGGAGCTGTAGATCTGCCGATTGTCCTCTATAATATACCGGCCAGAACCGGCAACAAACTGGCTCCTGAAACAGTGGCCCGGCTGAGCAAAATCGACAATATCGTCGGCGTAAAAGACAGCAGCGGAGACTTTGACAACATGCTGAAATACTTAGAACTGACAAAAGAGGAAGACTTCATCGTGTTATCCGGCAACGACTCACTGATCCTTCCCTGCCTGAAATCCGGCGGCGTGGGAGGAATCGCAGGATGCGCCAATGTATATCCAAAGGTTATGGTTTCCATCTATGAAAAATACATGGCCGGAGACGTGGAAGGCGCCGAAAAGGTGCAGGAAAGCATTGCTTCCTTCCGCGCATGTTTCAAATACGGAAACCCAAATACCATAGTAAAGACCGCAGTAAGCATGTTAGGATATCCGGTTGGAAAATGCCGCGCGCCATTTAACCAGGTTCCGGAAGAAGGCATCGAAGCGCTGAAGCGGGTTTTAAAAGAAAACAAGGCAAAGGGAATGTGCTGACCCCAGGCCAAACGGACATAGAAGGAGCGGCATAAGAATGGAGGTACATATGGACAACAGACCGATTATTGGGATAACAATGGGAGATCCGGCAGGTATCGGGCCGGAAATTACGGTAAAGGCCCTGGCAGACCCCAGGATATATGAGACATGCAGGCCGGTAGTGATCGGTGATGCGGCAGTGATGGAACAGGCAGCAGCCATCGTCCGAAAAGAAGGGATAACAATCCACCCGGTTCAGGAATTATCAGAAGCGGTTTATGAATATGGAATGATTGATGTATATGATAAGAAAGTGACAGATTTAAAGGGGCTGAAACTGGGCGAGGTATCGGCCGTGGCAGGCGAATCCGCTTTCCAATACGTCAAAGAAGTGATCCGCCTGGCAATGGAAGGCCAGGTGGATGCCACCGTAACCAATGCCCTGAACAAAGAAGCCATCAACCTGGCCGGACATCCCTACTCAGGCCATACGGAAATCTATGCGGATTTCACAGGCACTAAAAAATATACCATGATGCTGGCCCATGAAAATATCCGGGTGGTACACGTTTCCACCCATGTTTCCCTGAGAGAGGCCTGCGACCGGGTGAAAAAAGACCGGGTGCTGGAAGTGATCAGGATCGCAGACCGGGCGGTAAAAGAACTGGGGATTGAAAATCCGAAAATCGGAGTTGCAGGCCTGAATCCCCACAGTGGTGAAAACGGGTTGTTCGGAAGAGAAGAGATTGAGGAAATCATCCCGGCAATTGAAGCGGCAAAGGAAGAAGGAATCTGCGCGGAAGGGCCGGTTCCGCCGGATACCATATTTTCTAAAGCCAGAGGCGGCTGGTACGATATCGTGGTGGCCATGTACCATGACCAGGGCCACATCCCTTTAAAACTGGTGGGATTCGTCTACGACCGGGAAAAAGGGAAATGGGAGGCGGTAGCAGGCGTAAACATCACTCTGGGACTGCCTGTCATAAGGACTTCCGTGGATCACGGAACCGCATTCGACCAGGCAGGGAAGGGAACGGCCAATGAGCTCAGCCTTGTAAATGCAATTGATTATGCGGTGAAACTTTCAGTGGCTAAAAAGGCGGAAGGGAGATAGTTATGAAATTTGTGATGACCCAGGCTGTATGCCCGGAAGGAATGGAACTTCTGGAAGGCAAAGCCGAAATCTATGTAGCGGACAACCGGGATCCCAATAATTATCTGGATGAGATGCAGAATGCGGATGCTCTGATTGTCAGAATCGCCAAATGTGATGGAAACGCCATCCAAAACTCTCCAAACCTGAAGGTTATAGGCCGGACCGGAGTGGGCTATGACAGTGTGGACGTAAAGACGGCAACAGAACTTGGCATCCCGGTTGTAATCACCCCCGGAGCCAATAACCATTCCGTAGCGGAACATGCGGTGGGCATGATGTTTGCAATAGCAAAAAATTTTGTGGAAGGACAGCTGGAAACGGCAAAAGGGAATTTCAGCCAGGTCAGAGGAAATAAAAAGGCATTTGAACTCATGGGAAAGAAAGCCGGATTCATCGGCCTTGGCGCCATCGGTCAGGATGCGGAGAAACTTTGCCGGGCCATCGGCATGAAAACCGCTGGATATGATCCGTTCCTGACAAAGGCGCAGATTGAAGAAATGGGATGCGAATACTATTCCGATTACATGGATCTTCTGAGAAACTGCGATGTGGTATCCGTTCATGTCCCACTGACGGAAGAAACGAGAGGGATGATCGGGGAAGAACAGCTTAGATCCATGAAGAAAACGGCGATTCTGATCAACTGTGCCCGTGGAGGTATCGTTGACGAAAAGGCGTTGGCGGATGCCCTGAATCAAGGCGTTATAGCAGGGGCAGGGGTGGATGTATTCGAAGAAGAACCGCCCAGCCCGGAAAATCCGCTGTTAACCGCAAAAAACATCCTCTACAGCCCTCACAGCGCCGCTCAGACCAGAGAAGCGGTGATCAATATGGCTAAGATGTGTGTGGAAGGATGTCTGGCTGTGTGCCGGGGGGAACAATGGCCTTATGTAGCAGATAAGACAGTATATGAACATGAGAAGTGGAGAGACAAGTAAAAATAATATAAAAAATTGGGGGAATTCATATGATGAAAAAAATGATCAGCATTTTATTGGCAGGAGCTATGGCAGTCGGATTAACAGCGTGTTCAGGCGGCGGGAAGGCCGACTCCGGTACTGCGGCTAAGGGGGTAGAGACGAAAACGGAAGCAGCGGCCAAAGGAGAAGCGGCCGATCAGACAGAAGGCAAATCTGAAGTCAACTGGCCGGGCAAACAGGTTACGTTATATGTGCCTGCAGCAGCAGGCGGCGGAACTGATATTTTCGCCAGAATTGTTGCAACGTATCTACAAGAAAATATAGGCGCTACTGTAACCGTTGTCAATCAGGATGCAGGAAGCGGCATGGTAGCTTATGAATCGGTCAGAAAGGCAGAACCGGACGGAAATACGCTTTTGTTCTGGCATACCGGGTTTTATGTGAATTATTATTCGGGAACTTATGATTATAATCCAAACACTGACTTCACTCCGATTGAGATGTTCCAGAGCGGAAATGGACAAGTCTATGTGGTAAATGGAAAATCCGAATGGAATGATATCAATGATTTAGTAGAAGCCGCAAAAGCAAATCCGGGGCAAATTACGTTTGGATGCCAGACCGGCGGTTCCGCCCAGCTGGTAGCCGAAATTTTGATGAAAGCAACGGATACGGAGCTGAGATTAGTGGATGCAGCTTCCCAGACCGATAAAATAACCGGGGTTATGGGAGGAAATATTGACCTTTCCGCAATTACGGCAGCATCCGCCAGACAGTATGTAGATAATGGAGATTTAAAGGTACTTGGTATTGTGGATGCCATACCGGATCCTTTGTTTCCAGAAACAAAAACCGGAGTTGAACAGGGGTATGAAAACTTATACTGGACACAAAATCTGTGTATTTACGGACCGGCAGGTATGGATGAAAATGTAGCAAAAGCGATCAACGAAGCAGTTCAGGGATTATCCGAAGATCCTAAGGCAAAAGAGCAGATGGAATCAGCCAACCTTTTGATGACACCTTTAAATTATGAAGATTCAATGGCTCAGTTTAAAGATTATGATGAGCTGGTTAAAAATGCATCTGAAGGAGTGGACTGGGGAAAATAGACGGAGGCATATATGAAGAAAAAAGACAGGCTTGTTGGCTGTATCATAGTTATACTGGGCATTATAATCAGCTTGGCGGCTCTTCAAATTCCGGATAAGAGCAGCGCTACAGATCCAGGATCCAGACTGTTTCCAATGATTGGGAGTTTTGGAATGATTATTTTTGGATCAGGCATATTCCTTACAGCTAAGGATAAAGAAGATTTTAAACCTGCTGTTAAAAAAGGTGGCTGGGCCCGTCTGGCTAAAATTGTGATTGTTTTTATTCTGTACACCATTGCGCTGAAGCTGATAGGGTTCCTGATATCAACACCATTTATGATGTATGCACTGGTGGCGTTGTTTTCCTATGAAAAGAAGATTCCTGTCTGGAAAAATGCATTGTTTTCCATTGCAGTGTCAGGCGTGATCTGGTTTGTATTCGTAAAACTGCTTACGGTCATGCTGCCGGCGGGTACCTTGTTATAGCAGATGAATGAGTTAAAATGCCGCTGCCAAATTTGTGCCGGAGCCACAAATTTGAATCGCAGCTGAGAATTTGAGATTCTCAGCGGTGCCTACGCAGCGCAAAATTTGCGCATCAAAGCGCTCCGGTAAGGAGGATAAAAATGAATATTGCAGTTACTGTTTTACAAAATCTGTTCAGTCCTGTCTGCCTGATTTTCATGTTTTTGGGAAGTTTAATGGGAATTATTTTCGGGGCATTGCCAGGGCTCAGTGGGACAATCGGCGTTACCCTTCTCCTTCCAATGACATTCGGAATGTCGCCGGAACTGGGAATTGCTTTATTAATCAGTATTTGGATCGGCGGAGTATCAGGCGGTTTTATATCGGCCACTCTTCTTGGCATACCTGGTACATCCTCCTGTATCGCAACCTGTTTTGATGCATATCCGCTCAGCAAAAAAGGGCAGACGACAAAGGCGCTGGCAGTGGGAATAACCGCTTCTTTTATCGGTACGTTCTTCAGTTGTATTATCGCCATGTTTTTAAGTCCGGTGATATCGAAAATAGCGGTAAAACTGGGGCCATGGGAGTATTTTTCCCTTTGTTTGTGCGCCATTGTACTGGTAGTGTCCCTTGCAAAGGATAATATTTGGAAAGGTATGGCTGCTGCTTCCATTGGTTTTGTGCTCCAGTGTGTCGGTGCGGCGCCAATTGATGCGGTTGAGCGGTTCACGTTCGGTGATTATAATCTGTATGGAGGTTTTGACAGCTCCGCAGTTATGTTGGGGGCATTTGCAGTTTTTCTGGTTGTAAGCAATTATGTCAATAGGGATAACGACTATGTATTGGAAGAAAAAGGGTGTATTAAAGGATTTGGCCTTACCTTAAAAGAATTTAAGGATAACATTGTGAATATGATCCGGTCATTTGCCATCGGTTTGTGGATTGGTTTTCTTCCCGGAATGGGTGCGGGCTTGTCAAACCTGGTAGCATACGGACAGGCCAAGGCTTCCTCGAAGCATCCGGAAGAGTTTGGAAAAGGGACAATAGAAGGTGTATTTGCCACTGAAACCTCTAATAATGCATCTGTAGGCGGCGCGATGATCCCTATGGCGTCCTTGGGCATTCCCGGAGATGCGACTACTGCGGTTTTGCTGGGCGGACTGACGATTCATGGGTTGGAGCCAGGACCACTTTTGTTCCAGAATAAACCGGTATTTGTATATGTCATGTTTGGGGCGGCTATTCTGGCGGCAGTTATGGTATTGGTGATGCAATTATTTGGTATGAGACTCTTCCCCAAAATTTTGAAGATTCCATATCATTATTTATATTCGGTTGTACTGGCGCTCTGTTTTGTAGGGGCCTTTTCCAGCACCAATACGATTTTTAATGTGGGTATTATGCTTTTCTTTGGTGCGGTTGCATTTTTAATGTCTATAGCCGGGCTTCCCAGCACGCCGTTTATTCTGGCTTTTATCCTGGGCGGAATGATCGAAAAGAATCTGAGAAGGGGTTTCAGCTACAGTACGAAGGGATTCATAACGTTTCTTACCCGTCCTGTTTCGCTTCTGTTTCTGGTAATTGCGGTTCTCAGCCTGGTGATACCAATTGTCAAGGACTTGAAAAAAATGAAGGCGCAGAAGGAGGAGTAAATGGGAGCGTTATTAAGCGTAAATATGGCGGATATTTGTGAACGGCCGTGGGAGTATGCCGTAGAACCTTTTCAGATTGCCAACGGGCTGTATTATGTTGGAAATTCGTGGGTATCGGTTTATCTGATCGACAGCGGGGATGGTTTGATACTGATCGATACGGCGATGCCTCAAACCGCATATCTGATATTGGAAGGAATTCGTAAGCTGGGTTTTGATCCCAAAGAAGTTAAGCTGATTTTGTTGTCCCATGCCCATTATGACCATTGCGGCAGCGCAAAAATGCTGGCGGAATATACCGGGGCTAAAATTTATATGGGAAAAGAGGACCTGTTTTTTCTGAACGAAAGGCCGGACCTGGTGCACTCTGTCCAAAACTGGTTTGTGCCTTTTGAGGTGGATGCATGTTATGAAGAGGGTAAAGTGATTGAACTTGGTTCGGTGAAAATAGAAGCAAAACACTGCCCCGGGCACACGCCGGGAACTTACTCCTTCTTTTTTGACATACAGGAGGAAGGAAAAACCTATCGGTGCGGTATGCATGGAGGAATCGGGGTAAACACGCTGGTGGATGCATATTTTGAGGAAACCGGCCTGCCGGTTAAGCTGAGAGATGATTTCGAGGAAAATTTATTCAGAATGAGAAGAGAGCACGTGGATATTCCTTTGGGATCCCATACCAACCATTGTGATATGCTGGGTAAGGCAGCCCGTATAGGAATGGGAACCAATCCTTTTATCGATCCGGAGGGATTTAAGAACCTGATAGATGCCAGATATGAAGATTTTCTTCATTACTGCCACCGGGAGAGAAAGATGAGTTAAATTTATTTATCTATGTTATATAAAAGTATAAAAAAGGAAATTCAACGGAAAATAATACCGTTGAATTTCCTTTTTCCATCCTGGATTGTATTTATACCCGCCTCTTTGTTATGAATTTAACGTAAAAATAATATACACTGAAAACGGAATTGTACACCTTTCCTAAAAGAATATGGAAATTATCATGAATAATGGACAAAATGAAAAACATTGGTTATAATAAGACGTATATGCGCGGAAGTATAGAAAGAGGAGGAGTTTTGATGTATAAAAAGAGTGTGTTCCGAAGCCTGGCTATGGTAACCCAGTTGGGTCTGAGCGTGCTCACTCCTATCTTTTTGTGTACTTTGGCGGGTTACTATATTGATTCCTGGTTTGGCACCAAGTCCATGGTATTTTTGATCATCATTGGAGCCATGGCAGGCGGCAGATGCGCTTATGTGCTTGCGGTCAAGACTTTAGAGGCGGAGAAGCGGGATGACGAAAGGGAACGTCAGAACCGGCCCCAGAGAGAAGACCGGGTGCAGGTGAGTAAGCCAAAGCAGCCAAGCCGTGTCAGAAAGGAAACACAGGTGACGGAAAAGACAGACAGGGAGGAAGAGGATGAGCAGGGAAACTAAGAATCTGATTCTGGAGATGTCGGTTGGAATTGTGATTTTTGAGGTGGTACTTGGAATTGGAGCGGCAGTGATTGGTTCCGGATTGGGCGCACCGTTATCTTCGGTGATTCTGGGACTGTTCTGCGGCTTGATTGCTGATATCGCCATGCTGATCCACATGGCCGTCATCACAGAACGTGTTCTGGACACGGGAGACGAGAGCTATGCAAACAAGACTACGGTTGTGCACTCCATGCTTAGAAAGCTGGTAATTGTAGTATTAGTCATCATACTCTGGCGGATCCCCCAGGTCAATATAGTGGCATTCATCATCGGGGCTTTGGGCCTCAAAGCTGGAGCCTATCTTCAGCCGTTCATTCATAAAGCCTTTAATAAGCGTTGAAGGCACAACTAAAAGAAAGGAGGACGGTGTATGGGAATGATGATCTCCAATGAAGCAGATTTCATGATTCATGGAGTAGTCCAGTATGAATTGTTTGGACAGGAATTATGGCTGTCTACGACAACCGTAGGGTTGACGATAATTACTATCACATTGTTGGTATTTGCATTAATTGCAAAACGGACGATGAAAAATGCTGCCGACGTTCCGGGTGTGTTTCAGAATATGCTGGAATATGCGGTAGAGATGCTGGAAAACATGGCAAACGGAATTCTGGGATCGAATGCAAGACGGTTTGTGAATTATATAGGTACTATTTTCTTGTTCATACTGTTTTGCAACCTGAGCGGTCTGTTTGGGCTGCGGGCACCGACTGGAGACTTTGGCGTAACATTTCTGTTAGGTATATTCACATTCCTGATTGTAAACTATCAGGGTATTAAAAACAGAAGAATGCGGCATTTCACCAGTTTGTTTGAACCGATACCGATTTTATTCCCGATTAACCTGATCGGAGAATTTGCGAACCCCATATCGATTTCGCTGCGTTTGTTTGCAAACCTTTTGTCAGGTATTATCATTATGGGATTGTGGTACGGCATGATGCCGATTTTTGTTAAGATCGGTATTCCGGCGGCGCTTCATGTATACTGTGATTTATTCTCAGGATGTATTCAGACATACGTATTCTGTATGCTGACTATGGTTTATATCAATGATAAGATGGAATAATGAACATCTTACAATGAAAACAACTTTAAAAAATTATTATTCAGGAGGAAATTAATATGAATGGTATTTCAGGACAGGATTTTATCTTTGGATGTTCAGCAATTGGCGCAGGCTTAGCAATGATCGCCGGTATCGGACCTGGTGTTGGACAGGGTATCGCAGCCGGACAGGGTGCAGCTGCAGTAGGACGTAACCCGGGAGCAAAATCCGATATCACATCTACCATGCTGCTTGGTCAGGCCGTTGCCGAGACAACAGGTCTGTATGGTCTTGTCGTTGCTATTATTTTAATGTTCGTAAAGCCTTTCGGCGCATAATCGGACAATAATATAACCAGCAAAAGGAGGCGAGACCTTGGATAGATTAATAGGATTTGATCCGCAGTTGTTGGCCGATGCGGTCATCACAGGAATAAATATCTTTATCCTGTTTTTTGCGTTGTCCTATTTACTGTTTAATCCGGTACGTGATGTGCTGGAAAAACGTAGACAGAAGATTGCCGGCGAGCTGGCGGATGCTGCTACGGATAAGAAAACAGCAGCTGAGATGAAGGCTGAGTATGAGGCGAAGTTAAAAGACATCAATAAAGAGGCAGAGGCGATCCTGGAAGAGGCGCGGAAGAAAGCGAAGAAACGGGAAGCTGAGATCATTGATGAAGCCAAGGGTGAAGCTGTTAAAATCATTGAACGGGCAAACCGCGAGATCGAGATGGAAAGAAAGAAAGCAGTGGACGATTTGAAACAGGAAGTAATTGACCTTGCTTCCCTGATTGCAGGCAAAGTGGTTGCCGCTTCAATCGATACTGCTGTTCAGGATGCTTTAGTGGAAGAGACATTAAAGGAGATGGGTGAGACTACATGGCAAAGCTAGTATCAAAAGTATACGGCGATGCATTGTTTGAAGCAGCCATGGAAAAGCAGATGCTGGATACCGTTTATGAAGAAGTATCAGCGCTGCAGGTCATTTTTCAGGAAAATCCGGACCTTGTACGGACTTTGAATCATCCTAAGATTGTCAAGGAAGAGAAGATATCCATCCTGGAGAACATATTTTCCGGTAAAGTATCAGATGAACTCATGGGCTTCTTAACAATCATTGTTGAAAAAGGAAGACAGAACGACATTTCTGCTATTTTCCAGTATTTTATCGGCAGAGTGAAGGAATATAAAAAGATCGGTACGGCTTATATCACCAGTGCCGTGGAGCTGAAGGAAACCCAGAAAGCTCAGATTAAAGAAAGGCTGCTTGCAACGACTTCCTATGTGGAGTTTGAGATGATCTACAGCGTAGATCCTGCCCTGATCGGCGGACTTGTAATCCGTATCGGTGACAGGGTGGTGGACAGCAGCATTAAAACCCAGCTTTACGAGCTGAAGAAGAATTTATCAAAGCTTCAGCTTGCCTAATTAAAACAGAAAGAAGGTGCGAACCTTAATATGAATTTGAGACCAGAAGAAATCAGTTCTGTTATTAAAGAACAAATCGGTAAGTATTCTACGAAGCTGGAAGTGTCAGACGTAGGCACCGTAATCCAGGTTTCTG
Source organism: Clostridiaceae bacterium (assembly GCA_018378255.1). Classification (GTDB taxonomy): domain Bacteria; phylum Bacillota; class Clostridia; order Lachnospirales; family Lachnospiraceae; genus CHH4-2. The sequence continues at coordinate 43,528 of JAGZXV010000007.1, forward strand.
ATGGTATCGCCCGTATTCATGGTCTGGAGAAAGCTATGCAGGGTGAACTTCTGGAGTTTCCTGGAGAAGTTTACGGCATGGTGCTCAACCTGGAGGAAGACAACGTTGGTGTCGTTCTCTTAGGTGATACATCCAGCATCAGCGAAGGTGATATCGTTAAAACTACCGGCCGCGTAGTTGAGGTTCCTGTAGGCGATGCCCTGACAGGACGAGTAGTGAATGCGCTTGGACAGCCGATTGACGGCAAGGGGCCGATCCAGACGGACAAGTTCCGCCGTATCGAACGTGTTGCCCACGGCGTTATTGACAGAAAATCCGTTGATACTCCGCTGCAGACAGGTATCAAGGCTATTGACGCCATGATCCCTATCGGAAGAGGACAGCGTGAGCTCATTATCGGTGACCGCCAGACAGGTAAAACTGCGATTGCCATTGATACGATTATCAATCAGAAAGGCGAAGGCGTTCACTGTATTTATGTTGCAATTGGCCAGAAGGCATCTACGGTTGCGCAGATTGTTAAAACATTGGAAGAATTCGGCGCTATGGATTATACAACCGTTGTTGTTTCCACAGCATCCGATCTGGCTCCCCTTCAGTATATTGCGCCTTACTCAGGATGCGCAATTGGTGAAGAGTGGATGGAGAACGGCGGGGACGTATTGGTTGTTTACGATGACCTCAGTAAACATGCAGCCGCTTACCGTACCCTGTCCCTGCTTCTCAAGAGACCGCCGGGCCGTGAAGCTTATCCTGGTGATGTTTTCTACTTACATTCCAGACTTCTGGAGCGTGCTTCCAAATTGTCAGACGCGCTTGGCGGCGGTTCATTGACGGCTCTGCCGATCATTGAAACACAGGCAGGCGATGTATCAGCTTATATTCCGACCAATGTAATTTCTATTACGGACGGTCAGATTTATCTTGAAACAGAGATGTTTAACTCCGGTTTCCGTCCTGCTATCAACGCAGGTCTTTCCGTATCACGAGTTGGAGGCGCAGCGCAGATCAAGGCGATCAAGAAGATTGCAGCTCCTATCCGTGTGGAACTTGCACAGTACCGGGAGCTGGCTTCTTTTGCCCAGTTCGGTTCAGAACTGGATGCCAGTACGACGGAGCAGCTGGCACAGGGCGAACGTATCAAAGAAGTCCTGAAACAGCCGCAGTATCAGCCAATGCCTGTTGAATACCAGGTAATCATCATCTATGCAGTGACTAAGAAATTCCTGTTAGATATTCCTACCTCAGAGATTCAGGCATTTGAGAAAGATCTGTTCCGTTTTATCGACACCAAATATCCGGAGATTCCGGAGAAGATCCGCGCGAGCAAACAGCTTGAGGCAGATGTGGAAGAGTTATTAGTTAAAGCGATCAATGAGTGTAAAGCACAGCGCTAGAACCTAGACAAGGCAGGTGACAATCATGGCATCCATGAGAGATATAAAACGTAGACGGGCGAGTATTCAGAGCACGCAGCAGATTACGAAAGCGATGAAACTGGTATCTACGGTTAAACTGCAAAAGTCCAGGACAAAAGCTGAGGGTTCAAAACCATATTTTGAGCTGATGTATCAGACGATCAGCTCTATGTTAGCCAAATCAGGCAACATTGAGCATAAATATTTAAAGGCGGGAAATTCACCGAAAAAAGCGGTTATTGCCATTACCTCCAACAGAGGCCTGGCAGGAGGCTATAACAATAACATCGTTAAGCTGATAACTGCAAGCGGGGACCTACCGGCTGAGAATACCCTTGTTTATGCCATCGGGCGCAAGGGAAAGGACGGTCTGGCACGCAGGGGATATGGGATAAAGGCCGACTATTCAGATGTGATCAATGAACCGATTTACCGCGATGCTGCGGACATCACATTGGAACTTCTGGATGCGTTCGGACAGAACCAGATCGGCGAGATCTATCTGGCCTATACTTCATTTAAGAATACGGTAACTCATATTCCCAAACTGATTAAGCTCCTTCCCATTGAGATGGAAGAGGAGGATGCCAAAAAGGGACCTCAGGCGCTCATGAATTATGAGCCGGATGAGGATGAGGTGCTGAATTCCATTATTCCGAAGTATATGAGCAGTTTAATCTATGGTGCTCTGCTCGAAGCAGTTGCCAGTGAGAACGGCGCCCGTATGACGGCTATGGACTCGGCAACAAACAACGCAGAAGAGATGATAGAAAATTTAGGATTGCAGTATAACCGCGCCCGTCAGGGTTCCATTACACAGGAACTGACGGAGATCATCGCAGGCGCCAACGCAATCTCATAGTGACAGCGGCATTTTTGAGTGCCCATAAAAATTTAAGACAAGGAGAAACAAGATGGCAGAACAAAACATTGGTAAAATCACGCAGATCATCGGTGCGGTTCTTGATATCAAGTTCTCCCAGGGTAAGATTCCGGAAATCAACGAAGCGATTAAAGTTCCGACTGATGACGGAACCACTCTGGTGGTAGAAGTTGCACAGGATCTGGGTGACGATACGGTAAGATGTATCGCCATGGGATCGACCGATGGTTTAAGACGTGATATGGATGCGATAGCAACCGGCGCGCCAATTACTGTACCTGTCGGTGAGAACACTCTTGGACGTATTTTTAACGTTCTGGGTGAGCCGATTGATAACAAACCGGCTCCAGAGGTACAGGAATATCTTCCGATTCATAGAAAAGCTCCGACCTTCGAAGAACAGTCCACCGAAGCAGAGATCCTGGAGACAGGAATCAAAGTCGTTGACCTTCTCTGCCCATATCAGAAGGGTGGTAAGATCGGTCTGTTCGGCGGCGCCGGAGTTGGAAAAACAGTGCTCATTCAGGAGTTGATCCGTAACATCGCTACAGAGCATGGCGGATACTCCGTATTTACAGGCGTAGGCGAGCGTACCCGTGAAGGAAATGACCTTTACTACGAGATGACGGAATCAGGGGTTATCAATAAGACAACCATGGTATTCGGTCAGATGAATGAGCCGCCGGGAGCACGTATGAGAGTTGGTTTAACAGGACTTACCATGGCTGAATATTTCCGTGATAAGGGCGGTAAGGACGTACTGCTGTTCATCGATAACATTTTCCGTTTCACACAGGCCGGATCTGAGGTTTCCGCCCTGCTTGGACGTATGCCTTCAGCCGTTGGTTATCAGCCGACTCTGCAGACTGAGATGGGCGCTCTTCAGGAGCGTATTACATCCACAAAGGACGGTTCCATCACATCTGTGCAGGCTGTTTATGTTCCGGCCGATGACTTAACTGACCCGGCTCCTGCGAATACATTCGCCCATTTGGACGCGACAACGGTTCTCAGCCGTTCTATCGTTGAGTTAGGTATCTACCCTGCGGTAGACCCGCTGGAGTCAACTTCACGTATTCTGGACCCGCGTATCGTTGGGGAAGAGCACTATAAAGTAGCCCGCGGAGTACAGGAAGTGCTGCAGAAGTATAAAGAGTTACAGGATATTATCGCCATGTTAGGTATGGACGAGCTTTCAGAAGAAGATAAACTGACCGTATCCCGCGCAAGAAAGATCCAGAGATTCTTATCTCAGCCATTCTTCGTAGCCGGACAGTTTACTGGACTGGAAGGACGTTACGTACCTCTCAGCGAGACAGTACAGGGCTTTAAGGAGATTCTGGACGGTAAACATGATGATGTTCCGGAAGCTTATTTCCTTAACGCAGGTAATATTGATGACGTTCTTGCCCGTGTGAAATAGGGGGTAAGTATATGGCTGATATGTTTAAATTACAGGTTATTACGCCTGATAAGAAATTTTATGAAGGCGAAGTCAGCATGGTGGAACTGACCACTACCGAGGGACAGATTGGTGTGTATAAGAATCACATTCCCATGACCGCAATCGTGGCTCCCGGTGTTCTGACCATTCATGAGGCAAATGATGTGAAACGGGCTGCTCTGCATGCCGGCTTCATTCAGATACTGCCGGAGCTGATCACCATTATGGCGGAGACTGTGGAATGGCCGGATGAAATTGATATAAACCGTGCAGAAGAGGCGCGTGTGAGGGCAGAACGCCGCATTAAGGAGACCAACGGAGAGGTTGATGTTATGCGTGCGGAACTGGCTTATAAACGTGCGCTTGTCCGCCTGACGGTTGCCAAATGAAGAGAAGAGTAATCTAAAACAAATATCCATGGATTTTGCCCGTTTGCCGGAATGACCGGCAGGATGGGCGGAGTTTGTGGGTATTTTTGTATCTGCGGTGTGCCGGTTCCGGCACAGAATAGGAGGAAGAGATGAAACAGGAGATAATTGATTACATAGACCAGCATAAACAGGAGGCATATGATCTTTTGCTCACCATGGCAAAAATCCCGTCACCGTCCAATCATGAGGAAAAACGGGCGGAGTTCTGCAAAAAGTGGCTGGAAGACCATGGTGCGGAACACGTATTTATGGATGATGCCCTGAATGTGATATATCCGGTAGGCTGTGAGGATGGGAAACCTCTGGTTGTCTTTATGGCGCATACAGACGTGGTGTTCCCGGATACGGAAGAACTGCCGTTAAAAGTGGAGGATGGAAAGATATTCGCGCCGGGAATCGGGGATGATACGGCCAATTTAGCCGCCCTCATGATGACGGCTGAGTTTGTGGCAAAGAACAAATTAGTTCCGAAAGACGCGGGCATATTATTTGTTGCGAACTCGGGTGAAGAAGGGCTTGGAAACTTAAAAGGTTCCAGAAAGATCTGTGAAACCTACGGAGACAGGATTCTGGAGTTCTATTCCTTTGATGGCACCATAAAGAACATTACCGACCGGGCGGTTGGATCAAAGCGCTATAAAGTGGAGGTGCTGACAGAAGGCGGACATTCTTACGGAGCGTTTGGGAACCGTAATGCCATCGCTTACCTGGCTTCCATGATCTCTGATCTTTACTGCATGAAGGTTCCTGAAAAGGGAAAAACCACATATAACGTGGGAGAGATATCCGGCGGAACTTCAATCAATACCATCGCCCAGCAGGCTGAGATGTTATACGAATTCCGGTCCGATGAGGCGGAAGACCTGGCATTCATGGAACGGCATTTTAATGCGGTTTTAGAGGCATACCGGGCAAAAGGTGTGATTGTGAATGTGGAAATGCTGGGAGAACGTCCGTGTATGGGAGACGTGGATCATGAGAAGCATGAAAACCTTTTAGAAAAGGCCAGAAACGTGGTGCTTGAGCACAGCGGCATTGATCCTGAATTCGGTTCCGGTTCTACCGACTGCAATATTCCGCTGTCTTTGGGAATCCCAAGTGTATGTCTGGGAACCTATATCGGCGGAAAAGCCCATACGAGGGAAGAGTGGGTCGCTGTTGACAGCCTTTATTCCGGCTATAAAATCGCCTTTGACCTGATTCTGAGCTATTTTAATGATTAACATCGGGTTTAACGGAAGAAAGCTGGCCGGCATTTCAGCGTGCATTTCCAAAAGGCAGAAGTGATAGATCATATGTCCAATAATAAAAAAGGTATCCTCAGGTTTTGGCCACGGGATACCTTTATTTTGTATTAAAATGTATTATTTAATGTCTCTTTGGTTATTTTAAATGATGATATCTGCGAGAAAAATGCAGGTGTTTTCCGGTGTCCGCAGATGTTCTGGGAGAGTGGGATTTGATGCATATGTTATAGTTTTAACAATTTTATCGGTTTTATCACAAGATTAACGGCCTATTTCGGTTCTGCCGGGCTTGGCAATGAACGGCTGTGGACAATAACAAAAGCAACAGAAGAATAAAAATATAAAACTTTTCAAATGTACTTCTCGTGCCGGGTATGTTAAAATAAATTATAAATACCTATGCCGCTTTTTAGCGAAAAGGAATAACAAAAATTTTCCGGGATAACGGCCGGGTTTTTACAGGTGGGGATATGTGTATAGAAACAATTATTGTGGATGGTGACAGGCAGGCTGCAAAAAGGTTAGAAAAGAAATGCGGTCAGATGGTGGAACTGCATCTGGCAGGAAACTTCGAAGACCCGAAGGAGGCGCTGGATTATGCGCTTCATCATCAGGTGGAATTCGCACTGTTGGAAGCAGACTTTGAGCAGATGAGCGGGATTGAGCTGGCGATGAAACTGAGGGAAATCAATCCGGATATCATTATCATTTTTGTCAGCGGAAACAGTGCTGGGGTTTTGGAGGCGCTGCGGATCAAAGCGGATTATTATGTTCTCAAACCCTATACGGAGGAAGATATCGAGGATGCGCTGTACAGGGCTAAACTTTTGTCCGAAAGACTGCATAAGAGGATGTTTATCCGTACATTCGGGCGGTTTGATGTGTTTATAGACGGAAAACTGGTGATGTTTCCCAATGCCAAGAGCAAGGAACTTCTGGCCCTTTGTGTGGAACATATGGGCGGAGAAGTGAGGATGGAAGAAGCGGTTGACAAACTGTGGCCGGACCGGAATTATGATGATAAGGTGAAGGCGCTTTACCGGAAAGCGGTGATCGGAATACGGAGCGTGTTAGAGGAATATGGGATGCCGGAGGCATTCTGCAGCCGTAGAGGCACCTGCTGTCTTGTTACAGAGGAGGTGTCATGTGATTTCTACATCTACTTACATGACAGCGGCAATAAAAAGTTTGTTTATATGAATGAATATATGTTTGAATACAGTTGGGCCGAGGAGACAAATGCCTGGCTGCAGAAACGGAATAGGCAGACGTGATGAGAGGATTCGTCAAAAGTGGAATCGTCAAAAACGGATCCGTCAAAGAGAAGAGATATGGGTATCTGTTAGACAGGTATTCATATCTTTTTTAATTTCATGCATTTTCATATGGAATCTGAAATAACGTATTATTACGATGAAATTGTGAGAAAAGACGTATTATTATGATTGAATTGATTGAAAAAGTTGCGGATTGGTTGCACTTGAAACGCTACACTAAAGCTATGTAAATTACATATTTGGCAAAGCTGATGAAAGTCAGTGACGCAAAGCTAAAGGGTCTAAATCAGAGATGATATGGCAGCCAGTTGCTCGTTTGTGAATGCTTCTAAGGAAGGATTCATATTCGGTTCGTAAATAAAACGCATTTTATTGAAGTGATTCGAAAAAATGTGTTTGTTTGCCGATGCTGCAGGCAGTTCTGATTTGATCAGAACTGCTTTTTTTGCGTGCCGCAGAAAGGAGAATGAGGTATGAAAGAGAAGGGCGCCTTGCTTCAGAAGATTATCACTGTTTTCAGCATACTGCTGTGCGTGGTATTTATTCCTCTGCTTCTGGTTAATGTGACGCTGATTGCCAAGTCATACATTCATCCGGATCAGGTGCCGGACTTCATGGGGTATAAACCATTCATTGTGTTGTCCGGTTCTATGGAACCTGGAATTATGACCGGTGACATGGTGTTCGTAAAAAATACGGATACCGGAAACCTGCAGAAAGGAGATGTGATAGCCTATAAAAGCGGGGAGGCGGTCATCACCCACCGCATCATCGACGTGACAACGGAGAATGGGGAGGTCCGCTACATCACCCAGGGAGATGCCAACGACAGCCCGGATCAGACTTCGGTGAAGCCTTCCGAAGTGGAAGGAATTTACCAGGGCAGAATCGCCGGAGCAGGCAAGGCGGCAATGTTCATGCAGACGACCTCGGGTATGATTATCTTTGTGGTATGTCCGCTGATATTGTTCATCCTTTGGGATATCGTCCGCAGAAAGATGCTGGACCGGAAAGAAGTGTCAAGGACCAGGGAATTGGAACAGGAGTTGGAACGGCTTAGGGCTGAGAAGAGTTGAGAGATGGAACATTGAGAGATGAAGAGTTGAAGGAATGAGAGCTGAGAGATGGCTTGACAGGTTTTAAAGGTGTTATAAGAATTTGGTAAGTTTTAGTAGTTTTATTTAAATAAATATTATAAAAGAAAGAAGGATATGGATTATGAAGAAGAGTATTTTTGGGAAAGTTGGAGCGGCTGCAGTGGTATTGACGTTGGTGACGGCTAGTTTGGTTGGGGGGACGTTTGCGAAGTATACCAGTACGGCGACTGGTACGGGAACAGCTCAGGTTGCTTTATGGAAGATTGCTATGAAAGAAGGCGATAACGCTATTACAGGTGATGCGTTTACTTTTACTTTGGAAAATTCCAATGCTAATGCGGTATCTAAGGCAGGTACAATAGCGCCAGGATCAGATGGAGAAATTAAATTTGCTATAAATGGTGCGGATTCAGAAGTTGGATATTCATATATTGTCAATGCTGATATCAGTTCATTAGGTGGCGTACCGATTAAATTCTACTCGGATTCAGCCAAGACTACGGAAATAACTTTTACTGATAATAAAGCTGAAGTAGCTAAGGGAGATGTAGAATTAGCAGATGTAGGAACAGAGAAGACAGCTTCGATATATTGGGCTTGGGATTCAACATCAACAGATGCAAAGGATACGACAGTAGGTATAGCAGGAACCGCAGGGACAATTACTGTTACCATAACTGCTGAACAGTACATAAAATCTGAAACACCTCCAGCAGCATAAATATTACATATATTTAAGGGATCTCCTGAACCGCATTCCATGCGGTTCAGCCCCCGGCAGAGTACAGCCACGCTTCACCCTGGCTGTTCCCTGCCGGAGGCTGAACAAAACCACATTGCAGTAGCGCAGCCAATCCAAACCAACAGAGGGGGCCAAATCACATGTCGAAAGACAAAAAAAGACCAAACGGCGTCAACTCAAGTGAAGGCCGCCGAAACAATAAACTGTGGGTATTTCTGCCAATACTTCTGGTATTCGTCTCCATCACATCATTTATTGCAGGAACCCGGATCGGCCAGGACAGCGGAAACCGGCGGGGAATGATGCTGGATACCATCGTTCTGTCGCCAAATGGGGAAACGGCGGAGGAAAAGATTGATGAAACTCATATTAAATTCAGCGGCCGGATTTTAAATTCGGATGGTACTCCATGTGCAAACCAACTGCTGGAACTGCATAGCGACCCCATGCGAACCACAACAGATTCGGATGGATTTTTTCATTTTCAGGGTATAGAAGTGGGAAACCACCAGCTGAAGATGCTGGATGAATCTGAGCAGGTTCTCAGCCAGATATCCATCAGCGTTAACCGGGATAATACGGTGTCTTACGGGCAGGTGAAAGATGCGTCCGGCTCTGTCCATCTGGCTGTTTCAGAACAGGCTATAGAACTTCATATTCAAATTCAATTAAATGCTCAGAATAACATGGAAGTCCAGCCATCGGTATATACCAGAAAGCCGGGTGAATCGTTTCGGGATATGGAGGGAGAAGAAACAGATATCATTTCTTCGGGAAGAACTGAAAATGGGCCTTCTGTACCAGAATCGGGAGAAAATCTGGTAAGTCGGGAAAATGTACCCGGTGAGACGCAGCCAGAAAAGCTCCAGCCGGAAAAATCCCAGCCCCAGGAAACCAGCCCCCAGGAGTCGCAGTTAAATGCCCCTCAGACGAATAAACCACTGCAGCCTGAATCCCGGCTTGATCCCAATAATATAAAACCGTCCGAAACAGCGTCTACGGAGCCATCGGCATCATTACCTGCGGAAAGCCTGACAGCGGAATCCACAGAGGGCAAAAAAAGTACGGAGAGCAGCCGTGAAAATGATTCCGGTGATTCCTCCAACACGCACCGGCCACAGCCGGATCACACCAAGCCGACTGAACCGGAAACAACTGTTCCAACCGAACCGGAAACACCCACCGAACCGGAGCCAACTATTCCCGAGCCAACTATTCCCGAGCCCACGGAACCGGAACCTACGGAACCGGAGCCCACAGAGCCCGAGGCCCCTTTAGACGTGAGTGTGCAGGAAAAGGGCGGTCCTGTATGGGCCCAGAATACGACCATCAGTCTGTTTGCGGACAGAACCGGATCAGGCGAGGATAAAAAGCTGATGCCGGGATCGAAAGGAAGTTATGAATTCCTGGTTAGCAATAAAAATACATATGGGATTATTTACCGAATGAAGATAACGGCTCCCCAGGAACAGCTTTTGCTTCCATTGCATTACCGCTTGAAATCCGGCGGGAAGTATTTGTGCGGAGACAGCAAGACCTGGCTGACGGCAGAGCAGCTCGCCGCTGCTTCCGTAAAACTGGATTCAGGAATGGAAAAAGAATACCTTTTAGAATGGTATTGGCCCTTTGAAGGCGGCGACGACGCTTATGATACATTAATTGGAACGGCGGATAATCTGGAATACCGTTTGATTGTAAATATTGTCATCGAACAGGTGATATCGTAAGGAGATATTTTAAAATGAAACGAGTTGGAAGTATTCTGCGCGGAATCGTGCTTTGCTTTCTCGTGGCTGTGATAACCATGAACGGAATATTGTTGATAAAACGATTGGTTTATAAAGAAGAACTTCCATCCCTGTTTGGCTATTCCATTGTCACTGTTTTATCCGGCAGTATGGAACCTGCATTTTCGCCAGGGGATCTGCTGGTGATCAGGAGCCAGCAGGAATATGGCGTGGGAGAAGCGGTAACATATGAAGAACAGGGATCATTTATCACCCACCGCATCATTGATGCAGAAGGAGATTCTTATCTGACCCAAGGCGATGCGAATAATGGGCCGGACAGCAGCAGAATCCATAAAAATGATGTATATGGGGCTGTTTGGCTGGTGATACCAGCGGCAGGTAATCTTGTGCTGTTTTTAAAATCGCCGTTTGGGCTGTTTGTTATGATCGCGTTATTTTTAGTTTTAACTGAAATGTCTTTCTGGTGGGAGAAGAGAAAGGCAAAAGAATAAAGTCATAGGGAAAGAGGGGATAGCATGTTAGGCTCGTTTAGAAAAAAATGCAAAAAAACAAGCCATCAGCCGCACAAGGTGCGGCTGCCTCTGACCCTGTGGCTTTTTTATCTTGGTATATTGAGTATGAGCCTGACAGGCGTGACATTTTCCAAGTATTCCACGATCATACATGGAACGATCAGTGTTCAGGTGGCAGATTCTTATAATGTGACATTTCTGGATGAAGACGGTATAACAGAACTGGCTTCTTCCAGAGTATTTGAAGGACAAAACATCGAAAATGCACCTGATATGAATAATGGCGCATTGACTTTATGCACAAGTGACGAAATTATCAGCGACGCCGACCGGATATTCATAGGATGGAGCCTGGACGGCGAGGTGATTGTGGATATTTCCGATATTGCAGTTGACCGTGAAATGCAGTTTATCGCAGTATATGAAAGTACAGAAGTGGTGATAGAGGGAGCAACCCCCTCTAATGCATTGGAAGAAATTCTTCCGTCTGAACTTAAAACAGGCGGCAGTCAGAACGGATCATCGGGCCAGACAAATAATACGGGGCAAACGAATAACACGGGACAGACAATGGAAGTACCCCAGGATACCCTAACGCCCCAGCCTGGAACAACAGATCAGATACCAGCCGAAAGCCAGCCAGAGAATACAAATCAGCCAGACACCCCGGATCAGACAGGAGGGACGGATCAAGCAGGAACGGATAATTCCAGTCAAATGGGAAGTTCGGATCAGAACGGTGCTGAAGACCAGATCACCGGGTCAGATCAGACAGAAGGGTCAGATCAGCCAACCGGATCAGATCAGGTAACTGGATCGGATCAGACAACCGGATCAGATCAGCCAGCAGGATCCGACCAGCCAACCGGATCCGACCAGACAGCGGGCTCGGATCAGATAACCGGGTCAGATCAGACAGCGGGATCTGACCAGTCAACCGGATCTGACCAGGCAACTGGTTCAGACCAAATAACAGGTGAAGACCAGTCAACCGGTTCAGACCAAATAACAGGTGAGGACCAGCCGGCCGGTTCGGACCAAATAACGGGTGAAGACCAGATATCCGGCACAGATCAGTCAACAGGATCGGATCAGACGGATACAACGGATCAAACCGGTGAAACAGATCAGGGAAATACTTCCGGTCAGGAAAATGGAACAGGCGAGCCGGATACCTCGGATCATCAAGGAGACGGTGCTCAGGACAATACCGCTGATTCAAATGGAGAACTAGACCAGATAGAACCCCTGGATTAAACGAGAAGTTTTGGCTTAACAGACATTAAAGGATTATTATGACGGTATAAAGCAGATATCCGGCCAGCAAAGGCAGAAATATAAGCCGGAATTGTTAAAAAGCGTGAAACATCACAGGCGCTAATATAATTGAGGTAAGGAAAAGCAGAGAACGCGCGGTTCTCTGCTTTTTTCGTTTTTGTTCCATCCTATTTACCCACCCAGCGTAACATCCTGTTTTGCATACCAGGCCAACGCGTCCTCCACGTGTTTCGGTGTGAAGTCCGGCCAGTAATCATCCACCACATACATATCCGCATAGACGGACTGAATGGGCAGAAAGCCGGACAGTCTTCTGCGGCCGCCCCAGCGGATGACCAGATCAATTCTGGATACCTCGCGGGAGCCGAGTCCGGCTCCAAATTCGCCGTTGTGGTAACCTAAATCCCATTCCCAGCTATAGTTGATCAGGAAATTGATCTTCATTCCGCCTTTGCCGAAAATGTGTCTTGTGGTATAAGGCAGCAGGGCTTCCGGAAACATGGGAGAATTGGTATTGCCCAGCACCAGAAGTTCTGCATGTTCTTTGGAAAGCACCTTCACTGCGTCAATACAGGCATTTGAAAATGCGATCCGCTGTCTGGATGGCCGTTTGGTGTTGTCAACCGTAAATCCGTAGAAGGTCATCTCTTCGATTCCCATATCCCTGCACATACGGTAGAGATCCATGCCAGGGGCGATTCCGTGAATGTAGCCGTCCTCTTTCTCCATATGTTTTTCCAATGCCCAGCGGCGGTTGCCGTCCGGGATGATTCCAATATGTTTTGGCAGTCGCATATTACCTCCAGTCAGCCGGTGCGACCGGCTGGTGATTGATGTATTTGTCTTTAGCAAGTATTGACAGATTTGGCGGGAGTTAAACAGATGAAGAGAGATTAAATGAGGATAAAAGAAGTTACAAAAATATATATTTATATTAATGAATGAAATGATTTGTAATCGTAACTTTACGGATGTATAATGATGGAAACAGGAACTGTAAAAGAGGAGGAGTTTAAGTGAGAAAAAGATTTTTATCCATGACATTGGCCGGAATTCTGATTGTCTGTTCAATGAATATTTCAGCGCCGGAACCGGCTTTCGGAGAAATAAAAGAGACTGGAAATCAAACTGCTACCGCATCGGATGCTTTATACCAGGAGGAAGATGAGGAGGAAGAATCTGTCTTAGAGGATGATGTAAATACAGCATCCGGAAGCGATGCAGAAGAAGAATTGATAAATGATACGGTAATAGAACCCAATACACAGGAAGATAAGCCTAAAGCAGCTTTCTATTCCGTAGCAGAAATGGATGCGGAAGATATGTTTTCCTTTAGCGGGGGAACAATCCAGGGCCTTTCAACAGCCTATCTGGATCAGCTGGAAGAGGATGAGGACGGTTATATATCAATAGATTTGGTAATACCGGAAGAGATTCATGGGGTAACGGTAAAGGAAATAGGAAGTCAGGCCTTTAACGGCAGTAAATTTGCGGCTTACGATAATCTGTGTATCCGATCAATCGATTTAAGCCAGGCGGCCGGGCTGACCCGGATTAATGATTTTGCCTTTGACGCATATACTGCCCCGGCTTTATTATATGGCTCTATGGATGAATGCGTGCTGGAACTGCCGGATTCTTTGGAAGAGATAGGTGGCAATGCATTCCGGAATCAGAAAAATCTGACCGGTGATTTGATTTTGAGTACTAATATTAAATCAATAGATAGGCAAATCTGCTTTTGAAAACTGTGGGTTTGATGGTAATTTACAATTGCCGGACAATGAAGTTTATACGGCTGTAGAAGGGCAGGCTTTTTATAATTGTGCATTCACAGGTGAATTGGTGATACCGGATCACATAAAAGAGATAAAAGGAAATTATGTTTTTTCAGGCAACCATTTTAACAAGGTTGTTCTAAATAATAATATGGATTCCATCGGCAATTCGGCATTTAAAAATTGTCCGCTTTTGGAAACAGTAACGGTAGATGGGAAAGATTCCATAGAAGGCGGTATCACGCTGCCGGATCATTTGGCCATATTGGGAAACCGTATTATTGAAGACTGCCCTAAACTGGGGGGAAGCATGGTGATACCGGATACGGTAAATTCCATTGGAACTACGATGTTTAGCGGGACAAAGGTGGAGACGGTATATGGCTGCAATAATCCATCGGCTAAATATGAAGGGAACTTTTTGTCTGGTTCCTCTGTGACCGCTTTTATACTTCCGTCAGAGGAGATTTATAATGCGGTTTCAGCCCAGATTTCCAGCAGTAAAAAGGCGCTTTGTACTTATCCGGTAACGATTACATTTCTGAATGACGGCGGTGAATCACCGATGCCAATAGACGCTTTATATAAACGCCCGATAAACTTTAAGAAAAATGATTCTACTTTAGTATGGGAGGCTGACGATTCTTTTGCTCTTCCCGAATGCGGAGAAAATAAGATCGGGTTTGATGCGGGCTGGAGCTTCACACAGGGGGGGACGGTAATAAATGAGGAATCTCTGGTAAGTGGTGTGAATCTTTATCCGTCCATTTCCCTGTCCACTCCCACAGTAGAGTTAAAGGACGTGAATAAAACGTATGATGGAAAGACCTCTTATCTGGAAGTGCAGGCATTCCAACCAATCACGGAAGTCGATGACAGCTATTATTTCTATTACTTTTTGGGATCGGAAGGAAGTTTTTCAAAATTAGTACACAGTGGTACCAAACCAATTCACTACGGGTTAACAGATGTAGCAGACGGAGGAGTTTATCCGATTCAGATTCAATTTCTTCATAAAGAAAATGGGGCCTCTGTAAGAAAATGGCTTTACAGCGGCGTAGCCTTCTTTCCATCTATAAAAAAGGCGGATGGATCTTTACTCCTGATAAGGCTGAGAACTTTACACAGGCGAGCTACCATGGAAGTACGGAAATTACAGGTGTTAAAAAACCTGTAGTTAATAAAGTGTCCATCAACCCTGAAAATGCGGAGACAGAACCTGGCCGGTCAATACAATTTACAGCTCAGGCAGAAGGCGTTGCCCCGGAACTGCAAAGTGTAAAATGGTCGGTTAAAGACGCTTTTGGCAGCACCTTAATTGATGATAATGGACTTTTAAAGATAGGAGCGGATGAAACGGCAGAACATGTGACCGTGATGGCTGTTTCCACATATGATCCTTCTAAAACCGCAGAAGCAGAGGTTTCAATTAGACACAAGGCCATTACATATACGGTAACATTTGACACTTGCGGAGGAAATGCGTTGGAACCTGTAACCAGTTTAACCGAAGGAGAAAACGTGAAACTGCCTGTACCTGAGAGAGAGGGATATCAATTCGATGGATGGTATTCTGCGCCGGAAGGAGGAACGAAACTTGAAAATCCTCTGATCATAACTGGAGATTTAATGGTTTATGCCCACTGGATTTTGGTAAAACCGTCTGGCGGCGAAAACGGTAATGAAAACGGAGATAGTGATGACAGTGGAAATGATGACAGCGGCGAAGCCATATCTGCAGGAGACAGCCGTCCGTCGTCCATATCGGTAGGTGTTGTGGATCAGATCGTTTCAGGAAAAGTCAATGCGCCGGCTGGTACAGACGGCACCGTTAAGGCAGTGATCGCACCGCAGGATGTCGATCAGATTATCAGGTCGGCAGCAGAGAGCCAGGAGTTAAAAAAGGATGTTATAAGTATTTCGGTTACAACTGATGCAAAGAATATCAATAAAACAGCGGTTGTCCTGCCCGGGGGACTGGATTATAAAATGCAGGAGAACAGCGTAAATTCACTAAATCTGACCTTTGAAAACCACGGCGTCGAACTGAACATTCCGCAGAACAGAATTCAGGAGATGGGCCGGAATGCCAGTTTAGGAATCCGTATATCTGCGGAAAGAGCGGATCTGTTAACAGAGCCGGGACAATTGCAGGATGTACTGAAGGAACGGCCTTCTTATAATATTGAAGCTGTTTATGAATCTACAGGCCGGCCGGTTCTATTATCAGATGGAATAGTTGCGGAAGTGGCAGTTCCTTATGAGTTAAAGCTGGGAGAGACGCCAGATAGAATTTATGCGGTTCAGGTTAATCCGGATGGTTCTGTGCGCTATATTGAAAGTTCCAGGTATGATGCCATTTCTAAGAAATTATTCTTTAACATCGATACATTTGGAACCTATTCAATTGCCGTAAAGCCATAGCAAAATTTGATTTATTACCCAACTTATGCTATATTGTATTCAGATTAAATGAATACAGGAGAACGGTAATTATGAAAGATACGGCATTGGTAATTATGGCAGCTGGAATTGGCAGCCGGTTTGGCGGCGGCATCAAACAATTGGAGCCGGTGGGACCGAATGGTGAGATCATTATGGATTATTCCATCCACGATGCGCTGGAAGCAGGATTTAATAAAATCATATTTATAATCCGTAAGGACTTGGAAAAGGATTTTAAGGAGATCATCGGACAGAGGATTGAAAAGATCGCTCCGGTTGAATATGTGTTCCAGGAATTAGAAGATCTGCCGGAAGGTTATAAAAAACCGGAGGGAAGAACAAAACCGTGGGGAACCGGCCAGGCTGTTTTATGCATAAAGGGTGTGGTAAAGGATCCATTTTTAGTGATTAATGCGGATGACTACTATGGTAAAGAAGGGTTTAAGAAGATTCATCAGTATCTTGCACAGGAGATGGATGTAAACAGTGATCTATACGATATCTGCATGGGCGGATTTATTTTATCCAATACGCTGAGTGAAAACGGCGGGGTTACCAGAGGCGTGTGTGTGCTGAACGAAGATGGTACTTTAAAGGACGTAACTGAAACCTATAATATCGAGATGAAGGGGAACGGCCTGTTTGCAACCGATGTGGACGGCAATCCTGTTTTAATCAGCCCCAACCAGCATGTTTCCATGAATATGTGGGGACTTCCGCCAAAGTTTTTAGATGAACTGGAGGAAGGTTTTAAGGAATTTTTGGAAAACCAAAAGGAAGGCGATCTTAAATCAGAGTATCTTCTTCCAAGTATCATCGACGGAATGGTTAAATCAGGGCGTGCCAAGGTGGCGGTGCTGGAAACGTTGGATAAGTGGTTTGGTGTCACCTATAAAGAGGATAAAGAAGCAGTTGTGAATGCCATTAAGAAATTGATTGCGGATGGGGTTTATCAGGCTTAAAGACAGGGATGGTTCTGTCGGGCTATAACACAAAGGGTGAAGGTATTTTTTAAATGCCTTCACCCTTTGTGTTTCCTGATCCTGATACGGAAACTCAAACCGGGTTATCTCCCGGCGGAGTTTAAAAGCTGCTGTTTGGTATCAGCATCATGTCAGGGTTTAAATGCTGAATCCCGGTCTTGGCAAACGGCAATTCTGTGTCCAGGACGCTGATCCTGCGGCTGATTTTTTCTGCCTCATATCCGTCGGCTACAATTCTCGCTTTCAGTTCATCAATCATGGCCTTTCGGAGCGATTCCTTAGCTAAAGCGCCGGCCTCGAAAGACATGATATCACAGAGATTGTGAAGATCATCCAGCGTATATTCATCTTCTTTCATAGATTGAAGAAAGTATATTCTTTCCATGGTGTTTCCGCATTTTGCAAAAGTTCTGATCATAATAATTCCCCTCTAATTCTGCCGTTAAAGCGGCGTACTGATAATAATATTATGCCATCCTGTGCTGTTAACAGAAATTTTAAAGTTTGGCAGGGGAAAAGTCAATTTGCCAATGCCACAAAAAAATTATGAAATTAAGTAATGTTTTCAGCATAATCTTAATTATCAAGGCATATGATATAAGTAAACAAGTATATTTCAGTGGTAATGATCATTTTTGCCATCTGGATAGGAGCAAGAGGAGAGGATTAGCTATGGATGAGATACATTATTTAATATCGGATGCATCAAAAAAAGTGGATGTAGAGGCGCACGTGCTTCGTTACTGGGAAGATGAATTGGGACTTGAGATTCCGAGGAATGATATGGGACACCGCTATTATACGGAATTACATATTCGTCTGTTCCGCCAGATCAAGGAGCTGAAAGAAAAAGGATATCAACTGAAAGCGATTAAAACTGCTCTTGACCGGATTATGGACGAGCATAAAGATAGTCAGATCACTGACGATTTATTGGAACAGGATATGACAGAGGTATTAAAAGAGACAGCGATGGAGACAAGCCTCAGCACTCAGAGCGAAGGCGGACTCCAGAGCATGACGGCAGAGGAAAAGATGGAACAGTTCCAGCAGATCATGAACCAGGTAATTGGACGGGCCATTGAAGCCAATAATGAAAAGCTTTCCCAGGATGTGAGCTGTATGGTGGGAGATAAGGTTTTAAAAGAGCTGGAATACCTGATGCGGGTTAAGGATGAGAAAGAGGACGAGCGCTTCAAGCAGTTGGATGAAATCATCCGTACCTATCAGAAGGACAACCGTGGACGCAGTGAAGCGGCAGCCTCTAAGATTCCATTTTTTAAGAAAAAACGCTTTGGACGAAATATAAAAAAGCTGATTTGAGGAAACTCAGATCAGCTTTTACGGCAGGCATCTACAAATGAAGTGAAGAGATTTTTTGCCGCTTCATTGAATGGGTATAAATATTCAGGATGCCATTGAACAGCTACAAAATAAGGGTAATCTCTCATTTCCACAGCCTCGATCAGCCCGTCGGGGGCATATCCGGTTACAGTAAGTGAAGGGGCGGTTTTCTTGATTGCCTGATGATGCATGCTGTTCACTTGAATTGTGTCACTGCCGCAGATGGAAGCCAGCAATGAACCCTTCTCAACGGAAACTGAGTGGGAATAGTTGGTGTAATAAAACGGCTGGCGGTGGGCAATTGGGAATTCCGGTGCGGTCTGACTGGGAATATCCTGATAGATGGTTCCTCCTAAACCGATGTTTAAAAGCTGGATTCCGCGGCAGATGCCAAGGACCGGCTTTTTTGCATTTAATACTTTCGGAAGAAGGGCTATTTCAAGCTTATCTCTCAGCGGGGATACATCGCCGCAGTTGAGATGGGTTGGCTCTCCAAAATAGGAGGGGTGGACATCCGGACCGCCGGTAAAAAGAACTCCGTCCACAAGGCTGAGAAGCTGGTCTAAATCCTCGTCGGATACCTCTAAAGGGAAAACAAGAGGAATAGCGCCGGCATCCCTGATTGCCCTCAGATATGTGGGGCGCATGGTCAAATCATCTTTAGCCGTATCATGGGAAGGCGTGATGCCGATAACTGGTTTTACTGCCATATGGATAACCTCATTTCTTCATTATATGATATGAAATTTTATTGGGAATGTTTCATTTGCCTCTCTATATGTACCCGGGGGGATGCACTGAAGG
>JAGZXV010000214.1 GCA_018378255.1 Clostridiaceae bacterium
TCATGGTCACCGTATCCGTTTTTCCTTCCAATACCGGAAGTTTTGCCACCATGGACTGGGTTTCTGTGAGCTGGTATTTTCCTCCATAAGGCATGAATACGCTTCCTGCGCCGATGGAGCCGTCAAACATCTCCACAAGCCCTTTTTGGGAACAGACATTCAGGCCCTTTAACAGGTTTAACCAGGTTTCCTTCACATCTTTTGTCTCCCGGCGTTCAAACAGGCTGCCTTCCTTAGACGGCACTTCCAGCACCACCTTGGCCTCCTGATGAGCCCCGTTGGTATCCAGAAACGCCCGGCTGATGTCCACAATCGTCCGGCCTCTCCAGTTCATCACCAGTCTTGGTTCCTCAGTCACAACAGCAACCGGAATCGCTTCCAGGTTTTCTTCTTTTGCATAGTCCAAAAACTGTTCTACATCTTTGGGATCGATGACAACTGCCATTCTCTCCTGGGATTCGGAAATCGCGATTTCCGTGCCATCCAAACCTGCATATTTTTTCGGAACCTTGTCCAGATCAATCTGAAGCCCGTCCGCCAGCTCGCCGATGGCTACGGAAACACCGCCTGCGCCGAAATCATTACATTTTTTAATAATTCTGCTCACTTCCGCCCGGCGGAACAATCTCTGGATCTTGCGCTCTGTAGGCGCATTCCCTTTCTGTACTTCAGCGCCGCAGGTTTCAATGGACGCCTCCGTATGAACCTTGGAAGATCCGGTTGCGCCGCCGCAGCCGTCGCGTCCGGTGCGCCCGCCTAACAGGATGATGATATCTCCCGGGTCGGATGTTTCGCGGATTACATTTTTTCTGGGAGCTGCGCCCATCACTGCGCCGATCTCCATTCTCTTAGCCACATAGTTGGGATGATAAATTTCCTTCACATAGCCGGTAGCAAGACCGATCTGGTTGCCATAAGAGCTGTATCCGCTGGCCGCGCCTGTTACGATCTTTCTCTGAGGCAGCTTGCCATGAAGGGTTTCAGCCAGGGATTTGGTAGGATCTGCCGCTCCGGTCACGCGCATAGCCTGATATACATAGGTACGTCCGGAAAGGGGATCACGGATTGCTCCGCCAAGACAGGTAGCTGCGCCGCCGAAGGGTTCAATTTCCGTAGGATGGTTGTGGGTTTCATTTTTAAAGTTAACCAGCCACTCTTCCTCTTCTCCGTCAATCTCTACCGGTACCACAATGCTGCATGCATTGATTTCGTCGGAAACTTCCAGATCCTCCAATTTCCCTTCCATGCGGAGTTTTTTCATTGCCATAAGGGCCAGGTCCATCAGGCAGACAAATTTGCCGCTCTTGCCTTTCAGCACAACCTCACGGTCTGCCAGGTACTGATTGTAAGTATCCTCAATGGGTTTTCTATAGTCGCCGTCCGTAAATGTCACATCCTTTAATTCCGTTTGGAATGTGGTATGGCGGCAATGGTCGGACCAATAGGTATCCAGCACGCGGATTTCCGTCATGGACGGATCCCTTTTCTCTTCCGTTTTATAATAATTCTGAATGTGGAGGAAATCTTTAAATGTCATAGCCAGATTCAAAGAATCATAGAGTTCTTTTAACCGTTCCTCTGCAAAATCTGAAAAACCGTCAAAAATGATCACATCTTCCGGCGTTTCAAATACAGTCACTAACGTCTCCGGCTTCTTTTCATCCGTTTCTCTGGAATCCACAGGGTTAATACAGAAAGATTTTATAGCCTGAACCTGGTCTTCAGATAAAACGCCTGAAATCACATAGGTGGATGCGGAGCGGATCACCGGCTCTTCATCTTCTTTTAACAGCTTTACACACTGTTCGGCTGAATCGGCCCTCTGGTCAAACTGTCCCGGAAGATATTCCACAGAGAATACCAGATCCCCTTCCTGCTTAGGAAATTCCTCTTCGTATACAAAATCCACCGGAGGCTCTGAAAAAATTGTCACCAAAGACTGTTTATAAATCTCATCCGATAAATTCTCAATATCATAACGGATTAATACACGCACGCCGGTCACCGTGTCAATACCAAGATAGCTGGCTATCTCTTCTCTCAGTTCCCCCGCTTTAACGGCAAAATCCTGTTTTTTCTCTACATACACTCGTTTAACGCTCATTGTATCCTCCTTCGTTTATGACGCTTTAACAAATTTACCTGAATATAATAATACCATAAGATATATAAATAAGAGAAATTAATATATCTTATGGCATTAATTAGTTCAGTTAATATGTTTTATTTTTCTTTATCCGTATAATACAGATGTCTTGGCAGCCCGTCCACCATCATCGGCGTCAATTCCGCCTGAATCAGCGGGCGCACATAGTTGACAAATTCCGGCGTGACATAATCTCCCGTTTCATTGATCCACTCATCCGGAACTTTTTTCTCCACGTTGGCCACCTTGTGAACATCATAGATATCCGTCACGCAGATATATGGATCATCGGATACCCGTTTTAGAATGATCATCTTCCCGGTTTCCCCTTCAAATGCCGCCTTTACAGCTGCTCCGCCCACCTGAAATGCTTCTGTGATATCCACTCTGGAAACGATGTGGGACGCGCATCTCTGAAGGGAGTTAAACTCAATGGCCCTCGTCTTACAGCCCACTTCCCGTGAAATCTTCTCAGACAGATATCTGGCGGTTCCCGTAAGCTGCCTGTGTCCGAAGGCATCCACGTAATCAATTCCCTCCCTCATCTCACAGACATAACGGCCGTCCGCCAGTTTCACACCTTCGGAAATGGCCACTACAACTGATTTCTTCTCCTTATGCAGATCGGAAATCTTCTTCATGAATTCGTCCACATCAAAGGTCACCTCTGGCAGAAAAATCAGATCAGGCCCTTCACAGTCCTCTCCTTTCGCCAGAGCCGCCGCTCCTGTCAGCCATCCGGCATTTCTTCCCATAATCTCCAGCAGAGTTACATTCTGCTGGTCATACACGAGGCCGTCACGGATCACCTCTTTTGTGATGGAGGCGATGTACTTAGCCGCGCTTCCGAATCCCGGCGTATGGTCGGTCGCCGCCAAATCGTTGTCGATGGTCTTGGGCACGCCCATAAAGCGGATTCTGCTTCCGTTTAAAATCGAGTAATCAGACAGCTTTTTAATCGTGTCCATGGAGTCATTTCCCCCGATATAGAAGAAATATTCGATCTCCAGTTTATCTAAAATAGCAAAAATCTTATCGTAAATCGCCGTGTCATCCTTGATCTCCGGCAGTTTATACCGGCAGGAGCCAAGATAGGCGGAAGGCGTTCTTTTCAGCAGGTCAATGTCCAGGTCGCTGGTGATATGGGTAGACAGGTCAATCACCCGTTCCTCCAAAAGCCCCTGAATTCCGTGGAGCATGCCGAAAACTTTTTTCGCCCCTCTGTCCCTGGCCGTCTTATAAACGCCTGCAAGGCTGGAATTGATCACCGCAGTCGGTCCGCCTGATTGTCCTACAATTACATTCCCTCTGATATCGCTCATAACTACTTCCTCCTGAATATTATTCTTCCCCGAACCATGCCTTTGCCAGCATTCCCTGGAGGTTTTCAGCAGTTATTGATCTTATTTCTTTTTTGTATGATAAAGATGGCGCGGTATGCCACCAACCATAACCGATGGATAATCTCCCTGAATCAAAGGCCTTACATAATCGATAAATTCTTCCGTCACGTAAGTTCCCTCCTCATTGATCCAGGATCTGGGAACCAGTTTTTCTCCGTTTGCAATCTTATGTACATCATAAACTCCGGTAGCACTCTGGTACGGATCATCCGAAACACGGTCAATTACCACCATGCGTCCCGTATCCCCTTCATCCGCTGCCTTAACGGCTGCGCCTCCTACCATATAGGCTTCATTGATATCAACCCGGGAGGCCAGATGTGAAGCGCTTCTCTGCAGTGTGCTGAATTCCACGGCTCTGGTTTTGCAGCCGATCTCAGCGCTGATTACATTAGACAGGTAGTGTGCGGAACCGGTAAGCTGCTTGTGCCCGAACGCATCCACATAGTCTGCATTGCCCGAAAGCTCGCTGACATAGCGTCCGTCCGCCAGCCGTATCCCTTCGGATACAGCCACAACAACAGTATCCTGCTGTTCCAAAAGCCCTTTCACCTTATCCATAAACTTATCCATGTCAAATGGAATTTCCGGAAGATAGATCAGATCCGGCCCGTCACAGTCTTCACCCGCCGAAAGTGCGGAGGCGCCTGTAAGCCAACCGGCATTCCGGCCCATGATCTCAATAATGGTCACCAGTTTCTTCTTATAGGAAAATCCCAGGCCGTCCCGGATCACTTCTTTGGTTGAGGTGGCGATATACTTTGCCGCGCTTCCATATCCCGGCGTATGGTCGGTAAGGGCCAGGTCATTGTCTATGGTCTTCGGCACGCCTACGAACTTCTGGGTTTGACCGGTTAAAATCGCGTAATCGGACAGTTTTTTAATCGTGTCCATGGAATCATTGCCGCCGATATAGATGAAACATTCAACGTCCAGCCGGTTTAATATCTCAAATATCTTGACATATATCTCCTGGTTTTCATGAATTGCCGGAAGCTTGAAACGGCATGTTCCAAGAAATGCTGACGGCGTGCGCTTCAAAATCTCAATATCCAGTTCATTCTTAATATGTTCGGATAAATCAATATACTGTTCATCCAGAAATCCCTGGATTCCAAACAGCATCCCATATACTTTTGGCGCTCCCCGGTCTATGGCTGTCTTATAAACACCGGCCAGGCTGGAGTTGATTACCGCTGTGGGGCCTCCCGACTGGCCTACTATAACATTCCCCTTCATGTCACTACCTCCGTATCATATTTTTCTTTTTACATCTCCTTTTTACTCTTCCGTAACTAAAATTGCCATGTACCTATTATATCGTAGATACATGGCAAACGCAACTCGATATTCAGTTTTGGCATAAACGGAATCAGTGATATCCCCTATTCCTGCTCATCCTCCACGCCTCTTCCGGCCTGCATCACATTGACCGCATCAAGGGTGATCTTCATTATCTCCTTAATCTCATCCTCAGTCATCTTCATCCTGCCGGCCAGTTCTTCCACAGTGGCCTCACGGCCCAGCTCTTTAGCCATAATCTGGGAAACTTTCTGAAGCACGTTGACTCTGGCCGCAATCTCTTCTTCTGTCCTGTTCTCAGCAAGCTGTTCTTCTATGGCCGCCTCAACCGCTTTTCTGATCTCTGTTTCAAGGTAGTCCTGAAAATCTCCGTCTGTAAAGCTGCCGGCCGCCAGAGTTAACGCCATGTTGGCCTCCTGGACCAGATCGCCCATAGACAGACCTTTGTTTTCATACTCCCTGGCATACTCCAAAGCCTGTTTTAAATTACCTTCAATCAAACGGGCCTTTGCATCTTCCCGTCCCTGCCCCAGCTGTTCTAAAAGGAGAATTTCCTCCTGTTTTGTACAGGGTACAATCTGCTCCAGTTCTTCCAGATACATTTGATAAAAATCGTGTTCCATTGTTCCTCTCCTTCTCCTCTATTCGTGAAGCCGCCTGATTATTTTAAAGATCACCGCGCCCTCCATCACTAACGGCGCATTATGGGCGAAAAATACGATGCCGTCTGTCGGTGAGAGAATCTGGCTCAAAATCTCTCCCTCATAAGGATCTAAGATCTCCGCCAGCACATCTCCCCGGTGCACTTCCCGTCCCGGTTCTGCCATTCTTCTGTATATTCCCGCCATATCTGTTTTTACGTTCATCAGATCATCTTCCCTGATAACGCTGGCGATATATCCGCTATGGCTGGTATACCTTAAAATCCCCATGCGCGTCAAAAAACGCAGCACAGAAGCCACAGCCTGTCTGGCGGAGGTTTCATCGATATGGTCAGTAGCGCTGGTATAGAGGGAAAATGCACTGGTATCCCAAATCTGCCAGTTATAATTTAATGTTGCCGTATCATAGGGCCTCGGTTTTCGGATCACCACATAGGGAAGTCCGAACAGATTTGCCAGGCTGGGGCTCTGAAATCCTGTTTCCATCATCCTGACATGGGGGATGAAATCCCCTTTCATATAAAAACTGGTAAATTGGATGCCGTAACTGTATTTCTGTACCACTTCAAATACGCCCGCCGCAATTCTCTGGGTAGTTTCCCCCTGGTCATACCCTGGAAACATCCGGTTGATATCAGTATTATCCACAGTCCAGAACCGTTTTCCGATGTTCATGGAGGAATGGTTCACCGAAGGAATCACTAAAATCTCGTTATTGGATACAATAGCCCCTTTTTCTTCCAGCTCTTTTAATGCCTTCACAAGCTGGGAACAAACGTAAAGCTGCTGTACCTCATTTCCCCGGATAGCCCCTACCACACAGGCAGACCGCTCTCCCTTACCAAAATGATACCCATAAACATTCAGGTCATTACGATAAGATCCCTTTAAACTGTAAATAATCTCTTTTCTCATCTGTAATCACCTCCTAAAATACGGGCGATCAAAGATCCGGCATTAACCACCGGATACTCCCTGAGTGTAAACACCATTCCATCAAAAGGTGCATACAAAGTTTCCATCACAGTGCCCAGCAGAGGATTTAAAATAACTCCGATCGCTTCCCCCGCTTTCATGTTATCCCAGTGTTCCACATGGGGAATGAATATGCCCGGCTCATTTGCATTGACAAAGCCGACCTGCCCGTCGGTGGAAATAATGGGCGTTTTCGGCACAATCACCTCTCCGTCCCAGATTCCCAGCTTTTTCATCACACAGAAAATCCCATCCGTCAATTGACGGCAGTAATCTTCCGTAATTCTCATGCCCACGCCCATTTCCACCACCAGGGTGGGAATCCCTATCGTATTTAAACTGTGAGCCAGCGTCGCCTCCAAAACAGTCGCCGCCGCGTGAACCCATACATAGTCAACATTCAGCAGTTTTGCATAGGGAAGCAGTTTTTCCGCTGTCCCTTCATTCATTCTCACCTGCGGAACCTCCCTCAGGAAAATGTTGCTGGCGTGGATGTCAATGCACAGATCCGCCCCCGCAATATCTTCGACGATTTTCGCTGCTACATGTTCCGGAACCGACCCGCTTTCGCTTCCCGGAAAAATCCGGTTCATATCCAGATCAAACATAGGAATTCCCCTGGTGACAGAATCAATCCCCAGAGGGTTCAAAGCCGGAAATACATCTACAATCCCCTTTAAGCAGTCTTTATTTTCATTAATTCTGCGTATCAGCTCATAACACACATACTGCCCTTCCAGTTCATCACCATGGGTTCCCGTTACAATACATATTCTTTTTTCCTGTCCTGTCAAAAAATCCGGCATTAAGGAATTCTTCTTAACCTCCAGCCTCTCATCCACTGGAAGTCCTACCGAAACTACTGTTTTAACCATGGTATTCTTCCACCTTTACATATATTTTCTGCTGCTATCACTGGTTGGCCAACCCGCGATAGCAGGCTTTATCACCGATCAGTTTTTAAAATCGCGTATGGGGAGCGTTTTATCTATTTATTTATCTTTCTATCTGTCCACCTTTTTATCTGTCTTTCTATCTTTCTAGTTGTCTTTCTATCGAACCTTCTATTTTTCTATCTAACTTTCTATTTTTCTATCTAACTTTCTATCTGTCTCTCTCCCCATGACTGCCTGCTTTTAACTCATCTCTTGTCAGCAGCCGTTCTGGATCTTTCAGAATAAAACTGCGTTCTTTCTCATAAAAACAGGGCAGGTTCCAGCATTTTTTTAACCGCATCCCCGTTCAGATTGTATTTTATCATATGTGTGAGGAAATAGTAAATACCTTTATCATCAACAGACGCCGCCACCCGGAACGTGGACAATAATCATATTACCGTGCCGGTACACATCCATAATACCCGGAGCATCGATCAAAGATTCCGGCAAAACAGCATACTGATTCCCAAAATCCAACCCATATCCGCCAATAAACAGACCCATACCAAATATTCCAAATTGATTTTATCTGCTCCCAACGATCCTGTAATCCGCCAAAGCCTTTAGAATGCATTTAAAACCAGAATCTATTTGAAAAATACGTTTTATCAATTATAACATCATGTTATATATAAGTTTTCCTCAATACAGTCCATGCAGCCCGTAGCTCTTCTTTCATTGTAACTGGATAAGCCGTGAAGTGGGATGTACAGATACCTGAAAAGAACTTTAATTACATTCCGGCTCAGAAGGTTTTTGTTTATTTTTCTTAACTATTTACAATTCATCATTTTTCTGATAAAATGGCCTTGTTCTTATAAGGAGGACTAATAATGGATATTAATTATGAATTATATAAAGTTTTTTATCATGTTGCCGTCACTTTAAGCTTTTCCGAGGCATCCAAGCAGCTTTTTATTTCCCAATCAGCAGTCAGCCAGTCCATAAAAGTTTTAGAAAAAAAACTGAACCAGACCCTGTTTATCCGAAGTACCAAACGGGTTCAACTGACACCGGAAGGAGAAATTCTTTTAAAGCATATTGAGCCGGCCATGAACCTGATTAAAAAAGGGGAGAACCAGCTCCTGGAAGCCAACACATTAAACGGCGGACAGCTCAGAATCGGTGCCAGTGACACCATCTGCCGTTATTATCTGATCCCCCACTTGAATCAGTTTCACAAAATGTACCCCAATGTACACATAAAAGTCATGAACCAGACATCAATTGAGTGCGCAAGGCTTTTGGAAAACGGTCAGGTTGATTTTATCATCACAAACTTTCCCAATTCCGCCTTATCCAATAACTTGAATACGAGGATTATAAATGAGTTCTGTGATGTCTTTGTCGCCCATAAGGACTATTTTCCCCTTCATGGCAAAAAGGTGAGTTTAAGAGAATTGCAGACTTATCCAATTTTGATGTTGGACCGGAAAAGCACCACCAGCGAATTCCTTCATCACATGTTCCAGAAATACCAACTGGATCTGGTCCCTGAAATTGAACTCAGCAGCAACGATCTCCTGATAGATCTGGCCCGAATCGGACTCGGAATCGCCTTTGTCCCTGATTTTTGTATTCCCGATAACGATAAAGATTTATTCGTCGTAAAACTGGAAGAAAAACTTCCAGGCCGCCAGATGGTTGTAGCCTTTAATGAAAATCTTCCGATTTCACAGGCGGCGAAACAGTTTATGGATATGTTGTAAGGTTATTGTAGAAATTGGGATTTAGGGGAGAAAGTTACGCAGGAAAGCGGAGCGGGGGGATGGCGGAGAACCAGGGCGGGAACCTGAACGGAGGAACCAAACGATACAGGGATCTGATTTCAACCGTTAAGTGGAACTAAGGCTCCCAGTATGAAAAAAAGGCGGTCCGATGCCCATTCACGGTAAACTCCTGATGACTTTACCGTTCAGGGGCATCTCAGAAACTGATTCGGTTTTCAGTTTCTGCCCGCCTCTTTT
>JAGZXV010000215.1 GCA_018378255.1 Clostridiaceae bacterium
TGTGTTCGTGCCGATCGGCTCACTGTTGATGTTGCCGTCTTTGTCAACGCCTGTACCCAGCGCCCTGCGGACACCTCTTGTACGTGCGATGGAATCGTTATGTCCGATATCGCCGATTGCCAGAACGTAACCGATGATTCCGTCACCGTTGCGGTCAATCGTATCAATATTTTTCTCAATATAATCTTTAACCATTGTACCCTGAAGTTCGGCACCCTGATTTGCATCGAAACCTACATAATATGTATCTTTGTTGAAATTCAGTGCTGTCATATCAAGAGCTCCGGTAGCACTGCTGGATGGCTGACGGTTAAACCATACTAAAGGTTTATCTTTATTCTCCACCTTAGCTGCTTCGGTTTCTGCCGGTGCTGCCGTTGTGTTCTCTGCCGGTGCTGCTGTTGTATCCGTTTTACCGGCTGCAGTTGTTGGGGCCTCTGTAGGCTTGGTGCCGCCGCCACAAGCTGCAAGGGTGACTGCCATAGAGCACGCAAGCGCAACGCTTAACATTTTTTTCATTTTAAATTCCTCCTTAGATAGTTAATTAACTTGGTTACAAGTAACAGTATATATAAATATCCAAAGATTTAAAATAGAAATTCTTATGCAAAATGTTAAAATTCTTATCTTATTTCCCCCATGAATTATCAATAATCACCTAAACGACAAAAAAATCTTTATTTCTCTGCTCCCTCTCTCATTTTATTGGGAGATTTTCCATAGTACTTTTTAAAACAGTAGCTGAAATAATGCTGGTCGCTGTAACCGCAGCGGGCAGCGATTTCCTGTATCTTCATAGGGGTGCAGAGAATGTACTCTTTCGCCTTTTCCATCCTCTTTTTCGTCAGAAGGCTGATAAATGTCTCCCCCGTAGTCTTTTTAATGGTAGCGCTCAGATAATTGGAACTGATATGAAGCTGCTCGCTCAGGGAAACCAGCGTCATAGTTTCATCGGCAAAGCCTGTTTCAATCAACTGAATCGCTTTGTCTGATAAAAGTTCGGAACTGACTTTTCTGTGGTTTGCGATAATATCCTGTGCCTGACGGCAGAGGCTGGCCACCTTCGCCTGCACCTCATCCAGAGATTCCCTGGTAAAGCCCTTTTCCAAGAACGAAAACTTGGACAGCACTTCCATAGGCACATTGTTGTCCAAAGACATGCTCACGGTGCGGTAGACCGTAGCTAAAATCTGTATCACCAGAAGGTCGCGGCTGCTTTTCATCTCTTTCTCTGCACTGACCCGCGAAAACAGGCTGGTCAGGAACTTTTCCAGTTCTCCCCGGCTGCCGGTCTTGATGATCTGATCAAGCTCTGCCACAATCTCTTCAATGTATTCAAATTTCTGGAATTCGCCTGATTCCATATCGGAGATAAACTGCACGCCCACGGCATCTGACGGCACATAATGCATAGCGGCCACTGCCTCTGAATAGGCCACTCCGCTCATGAACACTGCCGAAAAATCCCGGCTCACTCCGATTCTGCACTTTAACCCCAAAATTCTTTCCGCACTCTGTAAAATTTCCGTCACGAGAATGTGGATATATTTTCCCAAATCCCGGCCCACAGCCGAAATGACGGAAATAACCTTTCCTTTGGAAATCACGCTCCCAAACTGCACGTATTTTTTTAAAATAGAATTCACAAAATTAACGTGTTCCACAGCGGTCATGTTCTCCCCGCTGCCGCCGAAAAATCCCGTTACCAGAACCATATAGCAGACATTTTCCGCAGGAAGCCTGCGTAACCCCAGCTCTGAGGCTCTTTGTTCCATCAGAAGTTTTTTCTCCTGGCTCAAATCCTGCAGCGGTTCATCCTGGTCCATGAGCATAGGCAGAAGAAATTCCGCAAGCTCCATGCGGCGCTCCCTCTCACTGAAATCGCCGTCCTGGATTCCCCTCTTTAAATTGGCAAACCGGTTGTCCAGCTTCTCCTTGATCCTCTTCATCTCTTCCGTCAGTTCTTCTGCGGAAATGGGCTTTAGAAGATAGCTGATAATGTTATACTGAATGGCCTGCTGGGCATAGGCAAAGCTTTCATACCCGCTTAAAAATGCAATCTGCATATATGGCCTGATCTCTCTGGCCTGTCTGGCCAGCTCGATTCCTGAGATAAAGGGCATCCTGATATCCGTCAGCAGCAGATCCGGGCCCAGCTTTTCCACAAGCTCCAATGCCTCGGCTCCATTTTCCGCCTCTCCGATCACCTCAAACCCCACAGCATTCCAGTCAATCCTTTTGATTATCGCTTTTCTTAACGCTTCTTCATCATCTGCTATAATTACTGTATACATCAGTTAACCTGCCTTTTTCTTTATAATCTTACTTCTTTTCCTCATCAGCTGTCCTGGCAGCCTGACCACAATTATAGTACTTCCCGTCCTCTAACTCCACGGCTTCCTGCACGTTCTGCCCCAGTCCTGCGGCAGCGGCAATCCGGAACACAATCCGGGCGTACTCTTCGCTGTCACTCTGAACTGTGCCGAACAATTTCCCGGTTCGCAGCCCCTCCATACCCTGAGGCGTTCCGTCGATACCCACGATCTTGACCGGCTTTGTAATTTCCTTCCGCTCCAGCGCATCGGCCGCTCCCAGAGCCATTTCATCATTATTACTGATCACCAGCTCGATCTCATCCGGGTATTCGTCCAGCCATTGTTCCATCCAAGCGGATCCCTGGCTCCGTTCCCAGTTTCCGATTCCACCGGTAATCTTCTCCAGCGGAACTCCGCCGTCCCTCAATGTCCGGACCGACCATTCTGTCCGGATCAGGGAATCCTGGTGGCCTGTCTCACCTTCCAGAAGCACATATCCGACCTTTCCGTCCCCATTTAAATCCAGGGAGGACGGATCCTTTTTATAAGCCTCAACCAGAATCCCCCCTTGGAGAACGGCCGCCTCCCTGGCGTCTTCCCCAACATAATAGAGCTTTTCCCATCGCCTCATATCCTCTTCCACCGGTTCCCGGTTAAAAAACACCACCGGAATATCCGCATCCATGGCTTTGCTGATGATATAGGAGGCGACGGAACGGTCCACCAGATTGACACAGAGGACATCCACTCCCAGGGAAATAAAACGGTCCACCTGGCTGTTTTGGTGATTCTGGTCTCCCTTTCCATCCACCTCGTCGAGAATCACCTTAATCCCGGTTTCCTTCTCATAGGCCTTGGCCGTCTCCACAATCTTTCCGCAGATATGGTTTATAAAAGGATCGTCTCCACGGTACAGCGCCACTCCGATCCGGAGCGTTTTTTTCTCATCTTTCTCCTCATAATTACGGCTTTGTAAAAATATACAGCCCGCCCCCAGAATAAAAATCAACGCCAGTACAGCAATCAATAAATGTTTCTTTTTCATTTGTCCTCCCGCTGCTACCATTACTCGATTGGATACAGGATCTTTTCAAACCTGCTCTCCTGCAAATCTTCCTTTTCAATATAATAGGATTCAAGCACAATCTGCTCCCGTTTCCTATCCTTTTTGATGGCCTCCACCGCTGTCACAATGCTTAAATAACCGGCGTCAAACTGGTTTGAGACTACCAGGCCCCTTATGATTCCCTGGTCCATCCGGTTCAGCAGTTTGGTTGTGCTCCCGATTCCATACAAACCCGAAATATATTTACTGTAAATCTGGCTCTCTTTGACTATATCCGCAGCCAGATCCAGGCTTTCTACGTCCAAAGCCGCAATGACGGCCTTTCCTCTCCCTAAAGACACTGTTTCTTCTATGGCCCTGCGGAGCATGCCTTCATTCGGGGATATACCTGCGTTTCCCGAGCCCTGCTTATCTTTTTCATAAAGATAGGTCTGGAAACCGGCCTCCGAAAGCACATGAAAAAGGCTGTTATATATTTCCCGGTTATAGCCATAATCCAACCCCTCTGTAAATACAAAGACCGGAACATCAGCCTTATTCTCCTTCACAATGGCCTCTCCCAGCATTTTGCCGGATTCCTGATAGTCCCCTGAGATTCCGCCCCTGACTTTATCATTGGGAAACAGGTTTCCCATGATGATCAGAGGGCTGTTAAGCGCCATACCATTCAAAGCCTCAGCACATTCAAGCGGTTTGATGGGATCCATGACCACCGCTTTTGTCCCGTCGCTGATCTCCCTTTTCAGCAGTTCCATCTGTTCCTTCACATCACCCTTTTCATACAAGGTGATGAAGTTGACATCCACGTTGTATTCCGCTGCAGCCTTGTCCACTCCCTTGCGGAAATTCGCATAATAATCATCTGTCGTGTCCCCGACGATCACGGACACCGGATAAATCTCTGTTTTCTTTTCCTTTATAATCAAGTCCGTAGAGGACAGCAGAAACAGGATGATTAAGATTGCCGCAAGCAGGCTCCATATGACCTTTTCTTGTTTTGTCATCTCTCTTCCTCCGTTCGTTCCGCCGGTCTTTTGTGGGCAGTAGTACCATTATCCTGGACCTGGCTGTAAGGCACCGCAGGAAGCCGGATGATAATCTCCGTCCCTTCATCCAGTTCCGATGCTATGGTGAGGCCATACTCTTCGCCAAAATACAGTTTAATCCGCTCATTTACATTCTTGACGCCGATTCCAGAGCCTTTTGTGGATGTCACATGGATGGAATCTGAGAATAAGCTTTCCACATGTTCTTTCGTCATCCCCAGCCCATTATCACGGACAGAAAAATATAAGTCATCCCCGTCCTTCCAAACACGCAGATTAATTTCCCCGTCTCCGTCCATGAATTCCATTCCATGATAAATGGCATTTTCCACAAGCGGCTGAAGCATCAGCTTTAAACTTGCATACTCCATGCAGTCCTCATCTGCGTTGATGTAATAGGAAAACTTGTTTTTAAAACGCATGTGCTGGATCATCAGATAATTGCGCACATGTTCCACTTCATCTCTTACCGTTATGATGCTCTTTCCCTTGCTTAAACTGATGCGGAAAAACCGGGCCAGGGCAGTCACCACTTTGACCGCCTCTGCCTTCTGCTCATTTTCAATCATCCAGACGATAATATCCAGCGTATTGTATAGAAAATGCGGGTTGATCTGCGACTGAAGGGTGTCAAACTCCTGCTTTCTCTTGGCCTCATGCTCTTTTACAATATCATCCATCAGGACGCGGATCTGTCTTGCCATGTTGTTGATTGAGGTTCCCAAATGCTGGATCTCATAAGATCCTCCCGAGTACACAGGCGTCTCCAAATCCCCTTCCTCCAAAATACCAACGGATTTTTCCAGTTCTTTAATGGGGTCGGTGATTCTGGATGAGATGTAGGAATTAATCAGCATCAAAATAAAAAGAATCAATGTAATGATGAATACGATGAACAGCCTGGTCTTGATCGTATTTAAGGACACCACATTTTTAGGAGTGACTCCGATCACTTTCCATCCGGTATAACCGATGGATTTAACCGTGACAATCCGTTCTGTTTTGTCGAATTCCTCCAGATAATTGCCGTCCTTATACCCGGCCACAGCCAGGTTGTTTTCCTTAATCCGCCCCGAATCGATCAGCTGGATTTTGGGATGATACAGGATCTCACCGTCACTGCTGATTAAGTAAACGTATCCGCCGGTACCTGTGGTCACACCGTTAAACAGATGTTCCAGGCTGGAATAGCTTAAATCCACCAACAAAACGCCCTGGGCGGTTGACGGCCCTTCCGTCAGCTCCACGGCTCTTGATAAAGAAATGACCCACCGGTACTGGTTTTCATTTCCATCGAATATGTACTGGACATGTGGATTGGAAAAATGCTGGTTTTCCGTCTTCTCAAGGGCGTTCGTAAACCATGCATCCTTAGTTATGTCCAGATTTGTCTTGATTCTGGCAGCAGGCACGGCCTCTACCATCGTCCCGTCCTGGGAGAACAGGGCGATATTATTCACATTGTCCTTGTTGTTGTCATAGAGCAAAGTGATCTCGCTGTTAATGGATTCCGTAGATAAATCCGCATTTTTTACGGCCCCGTAATAGAGGGAATCAGACAGCCTCATGACGGTACGCAGATAGCTTTCAACCGAACGGGCCACCTGGTTAATCAGGCTCTGATTCTCTTCCTTTACAGTCTCCAATACCTGGGTCGATAAACGCTGATAGATGGAAAAGGTGATGAGAAGGCTGGCTGCCAATGCAGTCACCGTAAAGTAGGTAAAAATCGTATAACGTATGCTGTTGTTATGTAAAAATCTGCTTTTCTTCTTTTTTTTCATTTATCCGGCTCTTATATTACTATTATTTTCTTTGTTTCTACCACCCATTATAACTGATATGGCATCACATTGCAAACAGGCATCCCTCCGCCATGGAAAGAATATGGAAAAAACCGGCAGCAAAACTGCTGTCTGTAACAGTTTTGCTGCCGGCTCTTTAGCCGAATTTTATCCTTTCACAGCTTCCCACATCGCTATAAAATTCTCAATTGGCACATCCTGCTGCATATTATGAATGGTTGAAAATATAAATCCTCCGTCTTTTCCCAAAATTTCCATATTCCGTTTCACCATGTCGCTGACCTGCTGCGGCGTCCCGAATGGCAGGGTATGCTGGGTATCAATTCCGCCGCCCCAAAATACAATATCCTTTCCGAACTCCTGTTTCAACCAGACCGGATCCATATCAGCGGCCGTTGTCTGAACCGGATTGAGGGCATCCACGCCTGCTTTTATTAAATCAGGTATCATATTGCTGATGCTGCCGCAGCTGTGCAGCAGGATTTTCACGTGATATCTGGATTTAATATGGGTATAGAGCCTTTTATGATAGGGCAGGATCAGGCGGCTAAACATTTCATGGGAGATAAAAGGTCCGGTCTGGGTTCCTAAATCATCGCATTCGCTGATGAAGTCCACGGATTCCCCGTATTCGTCCAGCAGATTGTCCCAGTATTTCATCTTAGCTTCCAAAAGCCGTTCCAGAAAACGTTCCGCCCGTTCCGGCTCCGCAGCCAGCATGCAGAGCCAATTATCAAAATTGTAAAGCCTCGGCCCGGTCTGCAGAAATCCATTTCCGAAATGTTCTGCGATTGTCACCGGATAACCTGCTTTTTGGTACCTCACGGCGTCCTTTTGGCTACCCGGCTTTGGAACCGGCACCTGTGGAAAACAGTATTTATCATCATCTTCTTCATCCTCCGCACTGATCAGGGGAAAATCCACCATATCATAATACATTCCCCCGTCTTTCGGCATCCGGTAGCCGGTCCCCCAAATATCTGTCATATAATAATTTTTTTCATCTTCCCAGTCTCTGGCTCCATTATCCTGACGGATTAAATCCAGCTTAACCGACCGGACATCACATCCCAGCGCATCTAAAACCCGGTCCGACGCATATACCAATTGGGAAGTTTTACTGCAAAATTCCAAATCCTCTTGAAATCCCAGGTAGTCAAGCAGCTTTAAGTAGAACTCTTTGGTAAATTTACAGCCCTTGCCTCCTCCAAAATCATAAGGAATCCGGTCGCCTTCCCTGTGTTCAAACGCGCACATCACTCTTTCTTTATTTGTCATAAAACATTTCCCCATTTCATACATTATTTATTTTTAGACTGACGGACTGCTTTTCCAATCCCCCATACCAGAGAGCCGATGCCCACGCAGAGAAACAGACATGATATCGGCCTTGTTATAAACGGAAGCAGACTTCCTTTACTCTGCTGGATTCCTCTTCTCAAATTGGTTTCGATCATAGGACAGAGAATAAACCCCAGAATCATCGGCGCATTTGGAAATTTAAATTTCGCAAACAACACGCCTAAAATGCCAAATACCAGAATGCAGGCCACATCAAAAATTCTGCCCTTCACCCCAAATGCCCCCACCACGCACAGAACCATGACAATTGGGAGAAGTATATGTTTAGGCACCTTAATCACCTGTGTAAACAGCCTTAAACCTCCGTATTCCAATACCAGCATAATGAGAGTCGCCACAAAAACAGCAGCAAATATGCTGTACACAACAGGACCGTTATTCTTAAACAGCAGCGGGCCGGGTGTGAGCCCATGGATTGTCAGACCGCCGAGCAGCATGGCTGTTGTGGTATCTCCCGGAATCCCCAGAGACAGCAAAGGAATTAAAGCGCCCCCGACTCCTGCGTTATTGGCGGTTTCCGACGCCACTATGCCGTCTATGATTCCGGTGCCGAATTTTTCGGGATATTTTGACTGTTTTTTGGCCGCCACATAGGACAGCATGTTGGATGTGCCGCCGCCGATTCCCGGCAGTATCCCAATTCCGATGCCAATCAGGGCGGACCGGACAGCATTGGGAATCTGGCTGACAAATTCAGGCCATGTAAAGCCTAAAAGGCCGTTTTTCTTATAAGAGATCACATCCATTTTCTGTTCTCTGCCTGCCTTTTCCGCTGTAAAAAGGATTTCCGAAACAGCAAACAGGCCGATGAGAACCGGAAGGATGTTGAATCCGCCGTCCAGCTCGCTGATGCCGAACGTAAATCTTGGAAACGCATCAATGGGAGCAGCGCCGGCCATTGCCAGGCAGAGTCCGATCACCGCGCTGGCTATTCCCTTCAGCACCGAGCCGCTCACCAGGCTGGAAATCAGGGAAAGTGAAAAAATTCCGACTGCAAAATATTCGTAAGAGCCAAATTTCAGCGCGATTCCAGCCAGACCCGGGGCGATGAACAAAAGCGCCAGCACACTGATTAAAGTTCCAATGGCGGAAAAAGTAATGCCAACGCCAAGAGCTTTCCCTGCCTCTCCTTTCGCAGCCATAGGCGCACCGTCAAAACAAGTGGCTACGGAAGAAGGGGTTCCCGGTATATTAATCAGAATGGCGGAAATCAGCCCTCCGGAAATACCGCCCACATACAGCCCGACCAGCAGCGCAATTCCCTGTATCGGCTCCATCCCATAACTGATCGGAAGGCACAGGGCCACAGCCATCGTTGCCGACAACCCGGGCATGGAACCGAATACGATTCCCAGCACAACACCAAATGTAATGATCATCAGACAGCCCGGAGTGAATATCCGGGCCAGCCCTGTCATCAATAATTCCACCTGCATACCATCCCCTCCTCTACCATAAAATTCCGGCCGGCAGCATCAGATTCAAACCGTACACAAAAGCGTAGTAGGTAATCACCGACGTGACAATACTGATAGCGGCAAACAAAACCGGTTTTCTTTTATTCACAGGCGCCAGAGGCCACATCTGAATGAACATATAGAAGGGCGTGGCCACGAGGAATCCAACTGGTTTCAAAAGCAGAATATAGATCAAAAGGAGCAGGGAATTCAAAATCATCCTTAAATATCCGTTCCTGGTTTCTTTCAGCTCTTCCTCCGACCGACCGTCTTTCTGACAGAGTTTGGACGCATAAAGCCCTTCTTTTATAATCCCCAGC
>JAGZXV010000008.1 GCA_018378255.1 Clostridiaceae bacterium
CGGACAAATTGGTGCATCTCCGTTTTCGTCACATCTCCCTGTGAATTGATCTGAAGTTTTTCCCTCATGCGTTCGCCGATATCCAGAAGGCATTGGATCAGTATGGGATTAAATATGCCGCATTCCCCCCTGAGAATCATCTTAATAGCCTTTTCATGGGAGTACGCCGGTTTATACACCCGCACGCTGGTCAATGCATCATATGCGTCTGCCAGTGAAACCACCTGCGCGGATATGGGAATCTCATCCCCTTTTAAATGGTCCGGATATCCGCCCCCGTCATAGCGCTCATGATGCCAGCGGCAGATATCCCGCGCTATCAAAACCAGTTCTTCCTGTCTTCCGTAAGGCGTTGATTCGATGATCTGTGCGCCGATCACGGTGTGCTGTTTCATGGTTTCAAACTCTTCCTCAGTCAGTTTGCCCGGTTTATTCAAAATATCTTCGGAAATGGATATCTTTCCAACATCATGCAGAGCCGCCGCATTGGAAATCAGCGAAATCTGGGATGCAGTCAAACGGTACTGGTCCGTAATCTGAACCATACGCCTTAAAAGCAGTTCCGTAATCATCTGAATATGCAGAACATGGAGGCCGCTTTCCCCATTCCTGAATTCCACAATATTGGACAATATCTCAACCATCAAAAGGTTCGTCTTTTCTTTTTCCAGGATCTGTTCGGTGACTAAACTCTCCAGCTGCTTTTGCTTGGTATAGAGAAGCAGGGTATTCTTAACACGACGCTGGACGGTTCTGCCGTCAAAAGGACGGGCTATATAATCCGTAACACCCAGATCATAGGCGCGGTCTATGTTGACTGAAGATGTTTCTGAGGAAATCGTTATGACTGGTATGGAATTGATAAGCCCGCTTTTATTCATGATAGCAAGCACTTCGAACCCATCCATTCTGGGCATCACGATATCCAATAAAATTAAAGAAATCTCTTCGCTGTGTTTATTGATCACTGTTATAGCATCCAAACCATCAACTGCCTCCAGGATCTCATATTCCTGCATCAGCATATCTGTCAACAGCGCACGGTTGAACTCGGTATCATCTACAATCAGTATTTTCTGTTTTTTATCTGCCATATTTATCTTTATCTCCCGGATCTCATTTCAATCGCTGCTGCCGCAGGAAGTATAAATCCGCAGGACTGCCTGCTTTCTCTCTATTTTACCATCACTTTGCGAGAAAGTCTATTTCATTACAGCCTTTAGGTTGAAACAGTTGCTACAGCACATCCTTCCCTTGAATATAAAATATGAATCGGTTAAAGTTAGTTTACAAAAACGGACACGGAAAGAGAGGAATAAATTCCCCTTTTCGCCTATTCTTTCTTTGAGGAGGTAAAAACATGGAGTGGTTAAAACATTTAAGCAGCGCCATTGACTATATAGAAAACAATCTGACCGGTGAAATTTCTTATGATACGGCGGCTCAGACAGCCTGCTGTTCCACCTATAATTTCCAGCGGATATTTTCCTATATGGCCGGAATTTCTTTGTCGGAATATATACGCAGGCGCAAAATGACCCAGGCGGCATTTGAACTTCAGTCCACCAATCAAAAGGTGCTGGATATTGCCTTAAAGTATGGCTATACGTCCCCCACCTCATTTAACCGGGCATTTCAGAGCGTGCATGGAATTTCTCCTGTTTTGGCAAAGTCAGAGGGCTGCCTTTTAAACGCATATCCACCCATCAGATTTTCACTGCAAATGACAGGAGGTACTGCTATGGCATATCGGATTGAACAAAAAGAAGAGCTGCGGATTGTGGGCATACGGACCCCGATGACTGAGGACATGGAACATAACAGAGAGATCATTCCCGGGTTTTGGGACGAATGTCTGCACCATAAAAAACATCTGGAAATCGGACGCCTGTCCAATTTAAGGCCGGACGGTATTTTAGGAGTATCGGTCTGCGAGGGCCCGGCCAGCCTCTATTATTATATTGCCTCCGCCTCCAGCCTGCCCGCGCCGGAGGGCATGACCGAATATCTGATTCCGGCAGCCACATGGGTTATTTTCGAAAGCGACGGCCCATATAAGGAATCCGTACACAATATTTTCAAGCGTTTTTTGACGGAATGGCTGCCATTTTCAGGTTATGCCTATGCCGAACTTCCGGATATCGAAGTCTACCCCTTTGCAAAAGATAAGCCGGCGTTTGGACATACCCAGGTGTGGATCGCTGTAAAAAAAGAAAAGGAGTTCTGATCTATGGAACATGAAACTGCTGTCTATACAGATCGTTTGGTAAAACAATATAAAAACGGCGTGCGGGCCTTGGACGGCCTGTCTCTGGAAGTAAAAAAAGGCACTGTCTTCTCCCTTCTGGGTAAAAATGGCGCCGGAAAATCCACATTAATCAATATCCTGACCACTTTTCTTTCCCCCACATCCGGAGAGGTGGTCATGTTCGGAAAGCATCTTCCCGAAGATGCCAAAGAGGTCCGTTCCCGGATCGCATGTGTCGCACAGAATATCTCCATTGATCCCTATTTATCTTTTATGGAAAACATGATATTTCAGAGCAGACTGTACCGCATACCTAAAAATGAGGCACAAAAACGCATACAGATGCTGATTTCCGTTTTTGAACTGGATCCCTATCTGAACTATCCCGTTTTCTCTTATTCCGGCGGCATTAAAAGACGGCTTGACCTGGCGCTGAGCCTGATCCCCAATCCTCAAATCCTGTTTTTGGATGAGCCGACAGCTGGCATGGATCTGCAGTCCCGCATGGCTTTGTGGGACATGATACGAAAAATACGGAATGATCTCGGTACGACCATCTTTTTGACCACTCATTATCTGGAAGAGGCGGACCAGCTCAGTGACAGAATCTGCATAATCCGGGATGGAAAATCGGTAATTCAGGGTTCCCCATGGGAATTAAAAACTTATCTCAGGCAGAATACGCTAAAAATCCGTTTTCCTGGCATTTCCCAGTCCGAACAATGGAAATCCCGTCTGTCCCTGCTGATGGCCCCCGGACAGGTTCAGATTCATAATAACGAGATTCTAATCAGTTCTTCCGACCTTAACGCAGATATGGAAAAGGCCGGGCTCTTTCTCTTCCGGAACCATATTCCATTTCTTGGAATCGGCATAGAGGAACCTGCTTTGGAGGATGTTTTTTTGAGATTAACGGAGGGGGAAATATAATGAATATTTTAACAATCTTACGGCGCAGCGTGAAATGGCGTCTTTATAATCCGGCCACCATTCTGGTCACCATCATACAGCCATTGATCTGGCTGGCGTTATACAGCACAACTGCGGGCCAGGCTATGAATGCAGCGGGAATTGGACATTATACCTCCTTTATCCTGCCCGGCCTGATTGTGCTGGTCTGCTTCGGCGTATGCAGCAGCACCGGAATCATGAATTATCTGACCCGCAGGGACGGTAGTTTTTACAGAATCCTGCCTGCTCCTGTTTCCAGGATTTCTATCGCTGCCGGCCAGATTTTAGAGGCGGTTCTCTGTTCCTTTTTCGAGGTCTGCATCATGTGCGGGCTCAGCCTGCTTTTATCCGCCAGGTTCTCCTTTGGGGCGGGGGAACTGGGTTTGGCTGTGCTCATTTTGTTTATGGCTTCCTTTTTTATGGCCGGACTGGCCTATACCATCAGCCTGTGCCTGCCCAACGAAGTGATCTATGAAACCGTGATGAACGGCGTTGTCCTCCCCATTTTCTTTCTCAGCACAGCCCTGTTTCCGGCAGACATGATGAGCGGAAAGCTGGCCGTTGCCATCCTTCTGAACCCCTTCACCCATGTGATCAATGGACTTCGTGATCTGATCATATACGGCGATGCCGAGCCCGGATATCTGTTCTTTCTCTTCTTCATGCTTTTATGTCTGGATATTTTTATTCTGTTCTGTGCACACTGCAGGCTGGAAAGAGCGGAGGACCTTTGACATTTATATGAACGCGAGCCTGCGGCCTGCGGTTCAAAATAACGGAAACATTTGACATCCATCAGTGTGCAATATTAAAATGAAAGAAACAGGTCACTGCTGTCATTTTTAATATCTATCAGCCCGAAACGGAGGGAGCGGATCTATGAAATGGTATCTTGTTCTGCACTTCATAAATTTATATCTATTGCCTTTTATCGAGCTTGGAATTATGATGCTGCTGTTTCCTTCGGGAGACAGAACGGATATGGCATCAGCAGTCCTGTTCGGATATATCCCTTTGGGCTGTTTTGCCATTTCTGTATTATATGGCATGAAAAAAAGAGACGGCTTTGCGGACCATTCTTTCTCAGCCGCACTGCTTTGTATCTTTACCGCGTTTTTCCCGTTTCTGACAGGCACGGGATTTTTCGAACGGCTTCGCTCCATGCTAATTATAGCATTCAGCTATTTTATCATCTCATTAATGGGAGGGATTGCAGGGATTATCGGATACGTTTTTTATAATCATTTAAAAGCGATGCTCAAGAAGAAAAAATAATTATTTTGCTGCCGGAAATCCACTCTTTTTACCGCCACAGCCAGAGAACTCAGCAGGAAAGCGGGGAGAGGCGGCGCCCGGAGGGCCTGTGGTTCGGCAAGGGCCGGGCGGCTTGTATCGAACGGCCGCTAAAGGCGTCTGGAAACCGTTTAGTGGAAGTTAGTCCGCAGGCATGGAAAAAGACGGGCAGTAACTGAAATCCAAATCAGTTTCTGATGCCCACTGAACGGTGAAGTCCATAAAGAGTTCACCGTGAATGGGCATCGGACCGTCTTTTTCCATGCCTGCGGACTTAGTTCCACTTACGGTTGGAAGCCGTCTTTAGCGGCCGTTCGATACAAGCTGCCCGGCCCTTGCCGAACCACAGGCCCTCCGGGCGCCGCCTCTCCCCGCTTTCCTGCGTACCTTTCTCCAATCGCCCTATAGATCAGCATCCTTCCACTTCCACCATTTCAGTCTTTCCGGATCCGGATTTTTTACAGATGCATAATACACGGCGCAGCGGTACACATAAAGCTGGCACCGGTCGATCCTGCATCCTTTCATCAGACATTCTTTCTCATATATCTTTTCCGGATCCTGGTCTTTTAACGATTCAATCGTATCGAATCCCAGCATGATCAGATCTTTTTCCGTCTCTTTTCCCACACCGGGAATCTTCCTAAGCTCTCCCATGGTTTTTAAGCTCCCTTCTCAAATCCTTCATATACCGCCTTTGCTGCAGGCGGAGGAAGATGCCGGCAAATGGTTTCATAGTCCACTTTTTCACCTCGATGCACTCTCTGAAATCGAGAATGGTCCCCTCCTTTGTGCTGGTAAATATTCCGGTCCAATGACCAGCCATATTTTCATTTTCCATATCAAATTCATAACGGCCAGGCGGTTTTAATGCGGTTATGGTAAAATTGGTGGCATAACCGCTTTTTGTGTATTCCACAAATTTTTTCCCGCCTTCCATCGTTTCAATCCGGCTCAGACCGCTTCTCCAGCCATAATCCTTCAAATCCGTCACAACTGCCCACACCTGTTCTATCGGGCAGTTAAACACCACCTTAATTCTCGCTTCCGTCATGCTCATAACCTCTCAGATTTTTATTCTCTCCCCGCGTTTTGACGGGATCTTCCCCTCTTTTATCATCAATTCCCGTTTTCCGGCTGGCAGCGGGGGCAGAAATACACGGAGCCGCCCAGATACGCCATCTTTGTAATCTCCCCGCCGCAGTAAGGGCACCCTGACTGATAAGTGATTTTAGAGAGCAGGGTCTGATAACCTCCGGGCCGGCCGTACAGATTCTTTTCCGTATTCCGCCCTCCCTGTCGGATCATCTTGTTCATGATCTCTTTTACCGCTTCCAGAAGCTTCTTTTTCTCATCTCCGGACAAGGTGCCGATCTTCCGTTTTGGATGAATTCCGGCATAGAGCAGAATATCCTGCAATGAACCGTTTCCCAGTCCGGGGATTCTCTGTTCTGTTGCAAGAAAAGCCTTAGCACTCATATTCTGCTTCTCTGAGCCCAGCAATTCCATAAAAATCCCATCAAATTTCTCATCAAACAGGGAAAGGCCATATTTGTTCTTTTCATAGTATTCATTATAAAAATTCCCGGTATGGCAGTAGATCCCTCCGTACATTGCCACCGTAAAACCCAAACCGGAACCGTCCTCAAACTCGATCAGAAGCTGGTGCTTTCCCGGCCTGGGCGCTTTTGGCTCCAGCAGCCTGATATTGACGCCGTCGTTTACAGCGAGACGGATATCATTGTCAAAAATCATTTCCACGTAGCTTCCGAACGCCTCTGTTTTTTCCAGCTTACATCCGGTTAATTTATCTCCATACTGCGCCGGATCTCCGTTAAACCAGCAGAATTTATGAACATAGGAAGGCGGCCGGACCTCTTTTACAATCCGGCCCGCCGCCTCGTCATTCAGATTTTTTGCTAATACCAATGCCTCCGGCAATTCAATCATCCTCTGTCCCTCTCTTTTCCCGTAGTCTATCCTCTATCATTATTATAACTTCCGGCCCTCATCAGACCTCTCTCTGATATGCCTGTCCGGACTGCCGTTCCCCTTCTCTATTTCTTAGGCGGCTGCGCCCGGATCGCCAGCAGGTCTTTGACGTTATCCAGAATTTCCTCTGATGTCACCTCAATCATCAGCCACCTGGAACCATTAAATAATTTCGTATTTTTATACAGTTCCTTGAGATATGCAGTAAATGAAGTCAGCACCAGTTCCGCTTCCGGCGCCTCTTTTC
This sequence comes from Clostridiaceae bacterium, assembly GCA_018378255.1. Classification (GTDB taxonomy): domain Bacteria; phylum Bacillota; class Clostridia; order Lachnospirales; family Lachnospiraceae; genus CHH4-2. The sequence continues at coordinate 6,732 of JAGZXV010000008.1, forward strand.
TCCCGATGGAGATCAGGCAGGTAAAATATCCCCGGTCCGGGTACAGAGTACACAGAGAACGGCCGCTCTTTTTATACTTCACATTCCATCCCGGCGCTCCCGAACACACGCTGTATTCCAAATTCGGCGTAAGGGAATATGTGCTTTCTATGAACTCACACAGTTCCGTCCAGAGAGGGCTTTTGACAAATTCCTTTATATCCTCTGCTGTTGGAGGACTGCCCTTTGAAAATTTCTCACTCCATTCCATATAAACTCCCTTCCTCACTGTTTTATTTATCTGTTTTTTATTATACCAGATGGAATATGACAACTGCATGTCATATTTCATATTATTAACTCTAATGACTGCTGTTTACATCCCTCTTTTTCAGCAGCAGCAGTGAAATACAGGCCGCACCGCTGAGATAAAAAATGCTCATTACCAGAAACAGAATCATCCGGCCGGACAGCAGATCGTCGCTCTGGTTGCTGTTCATCGCGATCATCATCAGCCCGTAAGGCCAGTAAAGGCCCATTCCAGCCACATTTATCAGCATACCGGAAATTCCGCCCAGCAGCCCGATAACCACAGGTATGGAAAAGCTCTTTATCACCATGGACAATAACAGCTGCAGAGCGGCAATGACCATGCCTCCCCAGGTTCCCCGGATCAGCCAGACTGCCACAACTGCGGGAGGAAAGCCCGGAATTCCTGCGGCCTTTCCTCCCCCCACATATAAGATCCATACGAAAATCTGCAGCAAAACAGTCAGCTTCACGGCTTCAAAAAGTTTTGCCCCGTACAGGCAGGATATGGGAACCGGGGCTGTCATAAATAAGTTCCAGTTCCCGTTCATATGCTCCAGCCTCCAAAGATAAGAACAGCAGATGGCGATCATCGGCCCATAGAACAGATTGGCATAAAACAGGGTGACCTGTGTCCACAAATCATACCAGCCGTTCTTTAGTATCCCCAGATTCATTTGATAATTAACAGTCCCCATCACCGCCGGAAAAATGGGAATCAGAAAAAAAACAAACCACCATGGATTGTGGGCCAGCTTTTTGTGTTCTGCCCTCACCGCAATTTTAAATCCTCTCATCTCTATCCCTCCTTCGTTCGAAACAGCCATTTTCCCCATCCGTATATGATCCCGTCCAGAATCAGAATAACCCCCAGAAGCGCATAATCGGGCCGTATGAGATCATAAGCCACAAATCTGGTTTCCATGTTCCACTCCACCCTGACGGGAACGAGAACGGCATAATAGCACCAGGGAATCAAACGGTAGATCACAGGAAGATACAGGGCAAACAGCCCCAAAAAGGAGCCGAGCAGCCCTGTCACCAAGGAAATCAGCTGGTTTTCCATACAAAATGACAGGATCATCTGAAACAGAAACAATCCTTCACTCAATGCCAGAGTTCCCGCCAGCCAAAACAGAAGCTCTTTCACCGGAAGGGGCTGGGTGACCGGATAAAATGCACCGGCCCCCAGCATGACGATGAGCTGGATTATGGCCAGAAGCAGCACGTATCTTGTTCCGGCCCATATCTTTCCATGGTAGACCGTTTCCCTGTCTTCCAGCGTATACAGCAGTTTCCAGCAGTTCCCTTTATGTTCCACATCACAGATCCTGCTTCCAATCATGGCGAGAACCAGGGGCATAAAGATCGTCTGCAGAGTACCGATGTCATAGATCAGAAATGAATACCCATCTTCCCATACCTGGGGACCGTGTACAAGACTGTACCATACCCACAATGCCATCAGCAGCATGGATCCGGCCGCAATGAGCCCCATTTTTTTATGCTTCAGTTTCAGAGTTTCCACTTTCCGGATATTCTGTTTTGCCATCATTATAAGCTCATCCCCTTCCCGGTCAGATCCAGAAAAATATCCTCCAGATTTTTCTGATATTCTTCAATTCTGAGCACCCCGATTCCGGAACCGGACAGCTCTCTCACCAGACCGGCCAGAATCCCATCCGCCAAATCAGGGATCAGAAATCCTTCCTTTTCCCTCTGCACATCAACGCCTCTGTTTCTCATCCATAACACGGCCTGACTGTCGTCCAATGTACGGAGGCGGAGCCTCTTTTTGCTGTATTCATGAAGATGTTCTATCGTATCCTGAAAAATCAATTCGCCCTGGTTGATAATCCCCACATGGGTAGCCATCTGGTCAATCTCTCCAAGCAAATGGCTGGAAATCATCACCGTCATGCCATACCGTTTGGGCAGGCTTTTAATCAACTCCCGCATCTCCTGGATTCCCGCCGGATCAAGGCCGTTTGTGGGTTCATCCAAAAGGAGCAGCTCTGGTTTTCCCAAAAGGGCTCCCGCCAGCCCCAGACGCTGTTTCATCCCCAGGGAATACTGGCCTGCCCTTTTATTCTGCTGGTTTTCCATGCGGACAGTCTTTAAAACCTCATCGATTTCCTGATCTGGAACCTGCTTTAATTCTGCTATGATCTCCAGATTCTCCCTCCCTGTAAGATGACCGTAATAAGACGGTGTCTCGATCAGAGAGCCTGTTTTTTTCAGTATCTCCAGTCTGTTTTTCCGGTTCATGACCGCACCATATACTTTTACCTGCCCTGCGCTTGGCTTTATCAGCCCCAGTATCATTTTCATCGTGGTGGATTTGCCGGCCCCATTCGGCCCTAAAAATCCGTAAATGCAGTGTTCAGGAACTTTTAAATCCAGATTCCCGACTATTTTCTTTTTTCCGTACTCTTTTCCCAGGTTTTCTGTTTCCACAATCTGATTCATCATCATGCATCCTTTCTGTTATCATAGGGCGCAGAAGCTTCCTGCGCGTTCCACATGATAATGGTAATCTGCAAACCTGTCTTCAACCTGTTTTGCTCCTTACTTTTACCTTAAATTTTTCCTGAAATCATGTCAGACGCCGTTTTTTGTTTTATAATCACCACTATGAGTACCTATTAAATCTGGAAAGGAAACGATCTTCGTGAATACCATTTATGAGTGCAGACTGCTAATTGTGGATGACAGCAGAGAACTGCAGAACATGCTCTTTGAAATCCTTCATAATGCGGGTTACACCTTTATCACTCAGGCATTTAACTGTAAAATGGCCCTGGAATATTTTGAGAAATACCGGCCCGGCTTCGTAATTTTAGATATTATGCTGCCCGATGGAGACGGCTTTGATATCATGCAGAAGTTAAGAGCCCGTTCCCAGATTCCTGTTCTTTTTCTCTCCGCAAAGGATGAAGATGAAGACCGGCTGCTTGGACTGGGACTGGGAGCCGATGACTATATGACGAAGCCATTTCTCGCGAGGGAATTGATATTAAGGATCTCTTCGATTCTGAGGCGGACTTATTTCCCGTTAAACCTCACTCCTACGGCCGTGCCTGCTCTTAAACTGGGAAACCGGACCGTGAATCTGGAAAGCGCTGCGGTGGCCTGTGAAGACGGAACCACCTTCTCTCTGACAGCCAAAGAACTGGCAATTTTAAAGGAGCTCTCCAAACGCCCGGGCAGCATTGTCACCTTCGATGTGCTGTCCCAGGCCCTTTGGGGGGATTCGTATTATGGCTATGAAAACTCCCTGATGGTCCATATCCGGCGGCTCCGGGAAAAAATTGAGGAAACCCCTTCGTCGCCTGAGTGGCTTTTAACGGTACGGGGGCTGGGATATAAACTGAATCTTCCAAAGGGAGGCCACAGCCGATGAAAAGTCTGCTTCGTATTGTGATCCGCTATATAACCACCGCCTTCCTAATCAGTCTTGCCGTTCTCGCCCTGAGTTTTTCCGCCTATGTATACAGCGTCATTCAGTACCGCACCACGAACGGAATCTATCATACTCTGGGGAAAATTACAGAAGGATTTTACCGGAATGAAGAAGACAAAACCATAGGCTTGTCTGAAGAAAGTTTAGAACTGCTGAAAAAACACTTTATATTCGCCATGGAATTAGATGAAGACGGAGATATCATCTGGAATTACCAGCTTCCTGACGGACTGGATAAAACCTATTCCCTGGCTGACATGGCGTCCATGAGCCGCTGGTATCTTAACGATTATCCGGTCAAGGTCTGGAATAATCCGTATGGAACATTTGTTGGCGGCCTCCCAAAAAACAGCTTGGCCAAATACCGCTTGGAAATAGCACCGGAGGCGCTGAATAATGTGCTGGTTCTGCTTCCCGCCTGGAATCTGGCCTTTATCGTCCTTTTATGTCTCATCCTGGCCGTGAGGCTGTACCGCTCCCTTCTGCCCCTCAGCCGGGGGATTGAAAACCTGTCGGAGAATAAACCTGTCTGTCTGAAGGAAACTGGAATCACCTTCGAACTGGCCCAAAAGCTGAATCAGGCGTCCGCCCTCCTCACAGCACAGCACAACGCTCTAAATAAAAGGGATTTAGCCCGTACTAACTGGATCGCGGGAGTATCCCACGATATAAGGACGCCGCTTTCCATGGTCATGGGGTATGCGGAACGCTTAGAAGCCAGCTCATCCCTCTCCCCGAAACAGCGCCATGAAGCCGCCATTATTAAAGAACAAAGCCTGATCATAAAGGATTTGATTGAAGACCTGAATCTGACCTCTAAGCTGGAATATCAGATGCAGCCCCTCAATCTGTCTCTCTGCTCACCAGCCTCCATGCTGCGGACCTTAATCGCAGAGTACTATAATCAGGATCTGCCGCAAAAGTATGACATCAATCTGCAGATCCGAAACGGAGCGGAACGAATTCTCCTGTCCGCCGACCAGCGCTTGTTAAACAGAGCATTTACCAATCTGATCGGCAACAGCATCCGCCATAATCCGGACGGATGTTTCATCACGGTCACGGCAGACGGCGATGAAGCCAGCTGTATCCTGACATTTTCCGATACGGGCAGAGGAATTCCCAAAGCGGTAGCTGAGTATTTTTCTTCGCCGGACTGCCGCAGGGACCTTCCGGAAGGCCTGCATATCATGGGGCTTCATGTAGTTTCCCAGATCGCCGCCGCCCATAAGGGGACATTCAGAATACTCAGTTCCGGCAGCGCAGAGATAAATCTTCCGGTATATAAAATGCGTTAAATCTGAAACCAAAACATCCACCTGGAGGAATGCCGGACAGCGGTCTTATTCAGCAATCCTCCTCTTTAAAGAAATGCTCAATTTTAAGTTCATGGATCAGGTCTGTCACCTGGCTTGTCTTTTTATATCCCAGTTTTTTTAACAACGTAGTGATCTGCGTTTTCACTGTTCCCTCAGATACAAAACGGAGCTTTGCGATCTGGCGGTTGCTGACTCCGTCCAGCTTCAACGCGATAATTTCCTTCTCTGAGGCCGTCAGCCCGGATAAGAGGCTCAAAGCGAAAAGAAGGCTGGTTTCCGTCTTTTTCAGGCGTTTGAACTCTTCCCGGAGTTTTTGGTTGGCCGAATGATTTTTCCGCAGTTCCTCCACGGTTCTTTGAATGGCTGCAATCAGCTCATCATTATTATAGGATTTTACCACATAATCCCGCACAGACGGAATGCAGTAGGAATTATAAATTGTGTTGTCATCATCTCTTACGGTCATCATGATGACAGCCGTTTCCGGGTGTTCCATGGACAGGTTATAGGCGGAGGTCAGGCCGTCGTTGCTGCTGTCCATCTCCACATCCATGATTACAAGATCCACCCGGTTGGAGGCCACAAAAGCTTCGGCCTCCGTTCCGGACGATACTTCACCTACAATCTCAAAATGGCCGATGGCCTGAATCGATTTGGCTATATTTTTCCGTATAAAGATTTCATCGTCAGCCAGAAGGATTTTAATTGTTTCCGGATTCATCTTTACCTCCATTCAAAGTGATTTCCAAAAGCGCTCTGGTAATTTAGTCTATCTTCTCCGTTCTTCGTACAAAGGGAGTATAAGATAAACGGAAGTTCCTTCGTTTACCCTGCTTTCAATTCTTATCATGCCTTTATGCATCTTAACGATTTTTTCAGCATAAGCCAGCCCCAGTCCCCAGTTATTTTTCGAGTTTTTAGAGGTATAAAACGGCGTGAAGATCTGGTTCAGCCGGTCCTTTGGAATGCCGGTCCCATTGTCCCGTACTTCAATGATAACCTGGCTGCGGTTAGAAAATATCAACACCTTTACACTGCCGTCCGGAATCCCTTTGATGGCATCCAACGCATTTTTCAAAATATTCACAAGGGTCTGGGTCAGGAGCTGAGCATCGGCCAGAACGGACAGGCTGTTTTCTTCTTCCTGCAGTTCCAGCTTTTTTTCCGAAATAGTTTCGAATTCCATTTTAGCTTTCGAAACGAGATCTGTCACCGGAACTTTTTCAAAGTGGAATTTCTTTTCTTTGAAAAAATTGTTTAAATCATTCATTTTATCCAGTACGGAACTGTTTCCATCAATCAGATAGCGTATCATCTCTCTGGACGTTTCATCGCCATTTTCCCGCAGATGTTCTTCCAATTCTTTTAAAACCACCATATTGGATATCAGATTATTCTTGATGCTGTGGGCAATCACCCGCACCCCCATATCGCTGTTTGCCTGCCGTTTTTCTATCGCCCCGTTGGGTTTTGCCAGCAGCCGTTCCATCTTCAGATACCGGGTAAAGGAGATCACACAGAGAACCGTAAAACAAATGGAACATCCGATAATGGCTTTCCAGTACCGGTCGGACCAGCGGCTGCTGTAAAAAAAGATGCGTGAAAGCAGGAAATAGATACGGTCCAGCAAAACCACCTGCAACGGGGTAATAATGCCGATAACAGTAAAAAAGAGCATTAATGCCCACATGGACACATAAAGGCTGAGCAGTTTGCTGCGGAGCCATTTTATGCGGACCGCAGTGAAGTTATGGACCAGCAGACCGGCGGAAAACAGGATCACCGATATCATCAGAAGGCGGCATCCCGTATCTATATTTTTAAGAAAACGCTGTGAACAATTGGCCGCCAGCCAAAAATAGATCCGGGGAGTGAATATGGTGAACAGCAGAAGGGACGGCAACGCGGCCAGCCATAGACAGAGTTTCCGGCTGCTTTTTCCGGTAAACAAAGTTTCGCTGATTGAAAACGCCAAAAAGCCCCAGAGAGACAAACTGCGCCCTGCGTTGATGATCTGGTTCAGCAGATTGCTCCCTATGGGATAATTCTGCATATAGTCATGAAGCGGTTTGGAGAGATAGAAAATTGCAAACAACTCATTGGAAATTCCGCCGATTTTGGCAAAGTAGAACATGAAGCCGATAATGAGCAGAGTCAGGCCGAGAAAAACCATCACAAAATAAATGACCTTGATGTCTTTTATCAGAAAGACCACTAAAAAACATGAAATCGCTAATGTGAGCAAATAAAAGAACATGATTACCTCCTGGTAAAGAAGGACAAGGGTGTTTGTGACGATTGTAACATGCTTTCCACAGGCAGTCAATGGACGGAACGCAGGCAGGGGGTCATAAAAAAGTTATGACTGCCTGGGAAAAATCATCTGTGATATGATCAGATCAACAAACCAATTTGTCCGGACGAATGGGGTAAAAAATAAAAGGAGAAGGTTGTTATGAGTAACTATTCAAACATGTATTTGGATCATATCATGGAGATGCTTCAGAAAATCAGCACCACGCAGGAAAAGGAAATAGAGGAAACCGCGGAAAAAATGGCGGAAACCATCATGAACGGAGGCAGTATCTTTCTGTTCGGACCTGGACATGCGGGAATCTTCACCCAGGATATGTACCACCGGGCAGGAGGGCTGATTCTGGCTAATCCGATCCTGCATCCCGCAACTCTAGTCAGCAACCGGCCCATTACAACCACATCGGAACTGGAAAAACTGCCTGGTTCAGGGGTTTTGGTGTTAAACAGCGTCCCCATCAAAAGCGGTGATATGCTGATCATACATTCTGTAGCCGGACGCATTCCGATTGTAACGGAGATGGCCGTGGAAGCGAGACAGAGAGGGATTTTTGTCTCTTCCATCATTAACATGGAATTTGCACAAAATGTGACTTCTTTTGATCCCAAAGGCCATATGCTGTATGATGTAAGTGACGTGGTGATCGATGACTGCGGGGATTTTGGAGACGCCAGCATTCTGATCGAAGGAATGAAACAGAAAGTGGCTGCCACCTCCACCATAACGGCATCCTTTATCGGCCATACGCTGGAAATCCGCACCTGTGAATTACTGCTGGAAAAAGGATTTGCGCCTCCGGTTGTGCACAGCACTAACGTAGACGGCGGGGATGAAGAAAACCGCAGGCTGATGGAAGAATATAAGGACAGAATTCATTATCTGTAATGATATGGAGGCGCAGTATGGAAAAAACTAAAAAAATATGGGAACAGAAAACAGCGGTGCTGTTCGGTATTCTATCTTTCACCATCTTTATGATCGTATGGATTACAATTTCTTCCTCTTCGGCCGGCAAGATATTTGCCAGTCCGGCAAAAGTGTGCCGGGCTTTCGCGGCAAAATCAGTAGATGGTGTGATCTGGACACATATCGCAGCCAGTTTATCCAGGGCATTGGGGGGATTTTCACTGGCATTTGTGTGTGCGCTTCCGGTATCATTTTTAATGGGCTGGTATAAGCCGTTCCGGCTGATCGTAGAACCATGGGTTAAGTTTATCAAAAGTATCCCGCCGATCGCATATATTCCCCTGGTCATCGTGGCACAGGGAATTGGTGAATCGGCTAAAATCACAGTGATCTTCATCGGCTCTTTCCTGGTTATGGTGATCTCAATCTATCAGGGGGTGATCGGGGTGGACAACACCCTGATTAAAGCGGCCCGGGTCTTGGGAAGCAATGATTTCCAAATCTTCTACCGGGTGATTATTCCTTCCTCTCTGCCTCATATCCTGGTTGCCATGAGGTTAGGCATGTCCGCGGCGCTGACCACGCTTGTGGCCGCAGAATTGACCGGAGCACAGATCGGCCTGGGACAGATGATCCAGGAAGCCAGCATGTATTTCCAGATGGATGTAGTGCTTTTGGGGATTTTAATCATCGGAATTATAGGATTTTTAATGGACCGTATGATCGCAGTCCTGGAAAGGAGAATTACCGGATGGCAGGAAACGAGAACGGTATAAAAAAAGTAAAAGTGGATATCAGGGACATAGAGCGGATCTACCAAAGCAGCCGTGGTCCCGTAAAAGCGCTGAATCACATCAATCTCCAGATTTATGAAAATGAATTTGTTTGTGTAGTTGGGCCGTCCGGCTGCGGAAAATCTACGCTGCTCAATATTATGGCCGGACTGGATAAGGCTACGGGAGGGGAAGTTCTGGTGGATGGTGAAAAAGTGGAAGACCCAAGTACAGAACGCGGTGTAGTTTTCCAGCAGTATGCGCTGTTTCCCTGGCTGACCGTCAAAAAAAACATCATGTACGGCCTGAAAAATAAGAAAATGAACAGGGAACAGGCAGAAAAAGCCGCTGAAAAATATATTAAAATGGTAGGTTTGGATGAATTCTCAGCTTCTTATCCCAAAGAACTGTCCGGCGGCATGAAACAGAGGGTGGCCATAGCCAGAGCATTTGCCATGAATCCCCAGCTTCTTTTGCTGGATGAACCGTTCGGAGCGCTGGATGCCCAGACCAGGGCGCAGCTGCAGTCGGATCTCCTGGACACATGGGAGCAGGAACAAAAAACCTGTTTTTTTATCACCCATGATGTGGAAGAAGCTGTCCTTCTGGCACAAAGGGTTGTGATTATGAGCAGCCGCCCGGCAAGAATCAAACGGATTGTAGAGATCGATATTCCCTATCCGAGAAATCAGGAGACAAAAATGGATCCCCGTTTTATGGAAATTAAAAACGAGATATGGTCTGAAGTATATACGGAATATCTGGCCCAGAAAAAATAGGAGGAAGAAGTATGAAATACAGAACAGCAGTTTTTATGACAGGTATCGTGATGACGCTGGCTCTCAGCGCCTGTACAAAGCCATCCGCCGCTCAGACCGAAGCAGTGACCGGACAGGAACAAATGGAATTGACCGAGATCAGCGCTGCCTACCATCCGGGGCTGGCTGCCCTCTGTGTTCCGGGTTTAGGAGAAGCTAACGGCTATTTTGCAGAAGAGGGACTGAACGTTAATTGGGTTCAGTTTACAGCCGGACCGCCGGAAATAGCCGCTATGGTTTCAGGCGATCTGCAGTTCGGATATATCGGCCATGGCGCCCATACCCTGTGCGCCCAGGGTCAGGCCGACGTGATCTCCCTTTCCCATATCAGCAATTCGGAACAAGTGCTGGTGCGGAAAAGTTCTGGAATTCAAACAATGGAGGATTTAAAGGGAAAGAAGATCGTTACCCAGCTCGGCACTTCCGGAGAAGCGATCTTAAATCTGGCGCTGGAAAGGGCTGGGATCAGCAAAAATGAAGTCAATATCTATGCTATGGATATGGCAGGAGCCGTATCTGCTTTCATCGCAGGGCAAGCCGACGCCATAGCAAGCTGGGATACCCATTCCGTAAAGATCAGGAATACGGTAGAAGAAGAATTGGTTGTATTAGCCCAGACATCGGATTTTATCGATGAACGGTCATTCCCCGGCAGCTGGGTAGCCACACCGGAATATCTGGAAGAAAACCGGGATGTAGCGGTCAGATTCTGCCGGGCGTTAAATAAGGTGTACCAATACCGGGCCGGCCATATGGATGAAACCATAAAGCTGTCGGCCGGATTTGGAAAATTAGAGATTGAAAAACTCCAGGATACCAGGGATTCTGCAGTATTTTACAGCGCAGATGACTTAAAAAAGATGATTGAGGATGAAAGCATCTACGAGATCTATCAAAGCCAGCTGACCGGATTCATAAAAGATAAAAAGGTGGATTCCGGAGATGTAAGGGATTATGTAAGGGTGGATATCATGAAAGAAGCGCTGCTGACTGATTAAAGCTTCTGTTTATAATATTCCAGTTATAATACACCAGCCAGATTAAGCCCAAAAATCCACATAAAGATGGTGAACACCGATAACACAGAGGTAACTACGATAATCAGCCCTGCCAGTTCCGCATCTCCTCCCATCTGTTCCGCCATGGCACAGGAAGATACGGCGGCAGGCGCTCCTGCCATCACCATGAGGCCCGCCAGATTGGCTCCCTTAAAACCGATCAGCAGGCTGAGACAAACTACTAAAGCCGGAACCAGAACCAGCCTTCCCACTGAAACAAAAATAAGCTCCTTCTGATACTTTCTAAGCCCTTCAAAGGTGAAGATTCCTCCCAGCACGATCAAAGACATGGGCGTGGCAAGGGATGAAACATCATTTATTACAGTCATCACCGGACTGGGGATTTTTATCCCTGCCGCTAAAAAGATAAATCCCAGAACAGATGCCCGGATCAGAGGATTTTTAACAATACCTCTTAAAATGCCTCCGATATGGCACTCTCCGGTACAAAACGTCTCAAACAGGATTACTGCCAGCACGTTATAAAGCGGAATTATGGTCGCTGCCACAAACGCAGTCATCCCAATATTCCCTTCGCCGTAAATGGATGAAACTATGCTGATCCCCAGCAGCACAAAATTGCTGCGGTAAAGGCCCTGAATGATAACCGATGACCGTTCCTTCCGTTTTTCCACAAGTGGAATTGTCAGGCACAGGAATATAAAAATACCCAGAACCGCCAACAGCGCAAACAGTACAATACCAAAATCCAGCCCCTCTGCCATTTCGGTTTTATAAATATTCTTAAACAGCATAAAAGGTAAAAACACATTGAATACAACCCGGTTCATCTGATTCAGGGTCTTCTCTTCCATAAACTTCTTTTGTTTCAGATAGTATCCTAAAACCATTAAACATAACAGCGGAAATACTACGCGAAATGCCAATATAAAACTTTCCATACTCACTCCTTATCCCTTGGCGGTCATTGTGATTTCAGTATACCATATTATTTTTTCTTGTCCATTCTTTCATTAAATCCGTTTTCTGTATAATAAAAAATTCCCCTATGTCCTTTCGGCCCATAGAGGAATTATGTATAAACATCATTATTTTAACAGCGAATCATATAAGGAATATCCTTTATTTCACAACAATCAATTCATATTCCCTGTTTCCAAGCCCGATCTTCTCTGCATGATCCAGGCAGCTCTTCCACTCCGATTCCGGAGCCGAATTTGTAAAGTGATCGTGGTGGTCTACAAAATTATGGCTTGATAAATGGTCGCTGAGCTGGCTGTGGGGCAGAGGATCGGCTGCCAGGCAGGCATCCACACACGCCTGATCGAGAGCCAGCGGGTCAAAGGATGCAAACATTCCTATATTGGGCAGAATTGGCGCATCATTTTCACCATGGCAGTCACAGTTAGGGGAAACGTCCACAACCAATGAGATATGGAAGTTTGGCCGTCCGTCCAAAACCGCTTTTGTATATTCAGCCATCCGGCAGTTCAGCACTTCATTGGCATTGCTGTCGTTAAACTCAATGGCATCAAAGTTACATGCCCCGAGACATCGTCCGCAGCCCACACAGTGCTCCAAATCCACTGTCATCTTTTTGGTCTCTTCATTGAAGACGAGGCCATCGTTGGCGCATTCCTTCCGGCATTTGCCGCAGCCCCGGCATGCCTCTTCCACAATACAGGGTTTTCCGTTGCTGTGCTGCTCCGTCTTACCGGCGCGGGACCCGCATCCCATACCGATATTCTTAATTGTACCGCCAAAACCTGTCATCTCATGGCCTTTAAAATGGGTAAGGCTGATAAATACATCCGCATCCATAACAGCCCGGCCGATCTTGGCCTCCTTTACATATTCCCCTCCGGCCACAGGAACCAGCACGTCATCCGTCCCCTTCAGCCCATCGCCGATCAGTATGGGACATCCCACCGATAACGGGGTAAATCCGTTTTCCCATGCACACTGCAGATGTTCCAGCGCGTTCTTTCTGCTTCCCGGATACATGGTATTGCAGTCTGTAAGAAACGGCTTTCCGCCCAGTTCATTGACCACATCCACCACGGCCTTTGCATAATTAGGCCGTAAATAGCTGATATTTCCCAGCTCGCCGAAATGCATTTTGATCGCAACAAATTTACCTTCCATATCTATCTGACCGATACCGGCTTTTTTAATCATTTTTTTTAATTTAGTCGGAAGACCGTCTCCAAATGCTACTGTGCGGAAATCTGTAAAATAAACCTTTGATTTTTCCATTGCTATCACTCCTATTTCAGTATTTTGTATTAGTGTAGCACTTAAAGTTAGGTTTAGGTCAAGCCTTTTTTCATTTTCCACACAATTCGGCAGCCACATTCAAAAACGATATTTTCCTCATTGTCTTATCACCATTCCCGGAAGAGCTTTTGTATCTTTTCCATCCTCAAAAACAAACTCCCCATTTACCAGAATGAAATGAAATCCGGCAGGATATCGGATGGGATCCAGATAAGTGGCATGATCCCGTATCTTCCTGTCATCAAAAATAAGCAGATCAGCCCGCTTACCGGCTTCTATGACACCACGGTCTTTCAGATTAAAAACTTGCGCAGGTTTCCCCGACATCTTATATACAGCTTCTTCCAGAGTAAGAACTTTCTCTTCCCGGACAAAATGATCCAGAATTCTGGCAAAGGAACCATATACCCTCGGATGCGGCTTGGCTCCGAATAAACCATCCGTACACACATTCTGCTCCGGTCTTTTCATGAAGAATTCGATATCCTCATCCGTTCCAAAATCCGTGCAGATGCTGACGCCCAGATTTTCTTCAATCAAAAGGTCAAACACCGCATCATAGATCGTAATTCCTCTCATATCCGCAATCTCTTTTAGCGTCTTCCCAATCACTTCCTGGTTCTTTAGTGTGTAAACGCTGGTTATCCTGATATGTTCAGGTCCAGCAAAGTCAATGAAATCATCCCACTGTGGAAGGCCGTTTTTGATGTCTTCTGCTATGACTCTCCGCTCATTTTCATCCTTCAGACGGGCAGTTAAGTCATCAGCGCCTCCCGCCTGGGCCCAGGGGGGCAAAAGCGCCGTCATTGTAGTGCTGCCTGCGGTATAGGGGTACTGGTCAAAAGATACTTCAATGCCCTCACATTCCGCCTTTTCTAAAAGCTCTGCCATCTTATCCCTGAAATGAAGATTTCTCATTCCGCACACTTTAAAATGAGAAAAATGAATATGGACACCGCTCTGCCTTCCGATATCGATGATTTCCTCCATGGATGTAAGAATCACGTCCGCCTCGCTTCTCTGGTGGACCACAAACGGTTTCTTATATTTGGCAGCCACCCTGCACAGTTCTATCAGCTCTTTTTTCTGGCTGTAGGCGCAGGGAATATAGATGAGGCCGCTGGAAAAGCCGACAGCTCCTGCCTGAAGTTCCCGTTCCAGAATCCGGCACATTTTTTCCAGTTCTTCATTTGTAGGTTCCCTGTCCGCCAGACCGATGGCCTCCATCCTCACATTGCCGTGGGGAACCAGATACATCACATTGGTAGCAGTCCCTTTTTTCTCCAGTTCTTTTAAATATCCTTCCGTATTTCCCCAATCCCATTTAAGCTCATCGCTGTCACCGTCCAAACCAGCCAGGTTTTTTCTCCATACCTGAATATGATCGGCCGGAAGGGGGGCTGTGGAGATCCCATCCTGTCCTAAAAGCTCTGTGGTAATTCCCTGCCTGATCTTTGGCCTCACATATGGGTCTAAAAGGATCTGTACATCGGAATGGCTGTGGGTATCGATAAATCCCGGTGTCAAACACAAGCCGTCAGCATTGATGATACGGTCATATTCCTGCCTTTGACAGGAAGATGCATCTATGATCATTCCATTTTCCACCGCCACATCGCCGGTATAAGGCGGTTTTCCTGTACCGTCTACCACCTTCGCGTGTTCAATTAGTAATTTCACTTCTTACGCCTCTTTTCCTTCTTTGATCAGCTTCTCATTTTTAATTGCTTTCTTCTCAGGACTTTTATAAAGACCTTTTTTCGAGGTTTTCATCTTCCCCCTGCACATCATTTCCAACGTCAAAAAGGTGATTTCCACCGGGTCCAATACCGGTATCTGCAGGGCCTGGCTCACCGGCTCTTTAAGACCAGTCATGCCCGCACAGCCGAGAATCAGCACATCGGCTCCCGCTTCAGCGGCCTTTTTCCCTTCCGCAATCAGACGCTCAATGGTTTGGTTCCGGTTCTGTTCCACATCCAAAACGCTCATATCCAAAGGAAATACGCCTGCAAAACGCCCTTTCATTTCATACTGGGACACCATATTTTCCATCATAGGCACAGCCTTTTGGGATGCGGCTAATATGGCAAACCGGCTGCCTAACAGGGTTGAAACCGCGATGGAGGTCTCCGCTATCCCAATTACAGGACAACGGCACATTTCCTTAGCTGCATAAAGCCCCGGATCTCCATAACAAGCTATCATAATTCCGTCATAATCTTCCTCACAGTTATCAAGAAGTCTTATAATTCCAAACCCTGATAAGGTATAATCATAGAAGGATTCCAGGGATTCCGGGCCAAAATCCGGACATGTGACCTGGGCCTTAGTATCAGCAGATTTAACCCGTTCAACCGTTTGGCGTATGTCCTCTGTCATCGCATCAGATGTATTTGGGTTTATTACAAGCAGTTTCATTTTCCATCTCCTAAGTTAAATTTTCCGGTACAGCTCGGGTCCAGTCTGCGGCGGATAAAATTTCCCGCCCCCTTTTCACCGGTAAACCGGCCGTTTTCCACAATCACATTTCCATGAGAAACCGTCATCACCGGACCGCCTTTTACCTTCATTCCTTCATACACACAAAAATCCACATTGTTATGAAGGTTTTTCTGGGATATCACAAGTTCCTGATCCATATCCAGCATCACAAAATCAGCGTCTGAACCTGGGGCGATCACGCCTTTTTGTGGATAGCAGCCATACACTTTGGCCACATTGGCGCTGGTGACGGCGCAGAGCTGATTGATCGTGATTTTCCCCTTGGAAACCCCGTCACACATCAGATTCAGCCGCACCTCCATCCCGGATATTCCTCCCGGAACCACGGTGTAATCCTGAATCAATTCTCCTTCTTTTGTCCTCTCCAGATATTTTGATTTTTCCGAATAAGTGTAGGTGCAGTCGTCGGAACCGATCAGGGAAATGGTTCCGTCCGAAATTCCCTGCCACAGCGCATCCCTCTCCTCTGCCGGGCGAAGCGGAGGAGAACAGAGCGCCATATGTCCGTCGGCAGTATCATAAATATCCTGGGAAAGCGTCAGGTAATGGGGACATGTTTCTATGTAAACCGGAGCACCTTCTTCATGGCAGAGACGTGCAATATCCAGGCATTTCTTGTTGGTCGTGTGGACAATGATCAGAGGACAGCCCGCATATCTTGCATAAGTGGAAGCCCTCGAAAACGCCTCCAGCTCACAAAATACCGGTTTTGCTTCTGCAAAATCCTTCCAGGATCTTCTTCCTGCCTCTGTGAACCTCTGGTTATTCATAGCCGCAATGGGATCGCTTTCACAATGCACCATAGGCATCCCCCCATTTTCCCTGGAGAGTTCAAAAATCTGAAGCATTGTTTCATCCGAACACATCACCCCCTCTTTTTTATAGATGGTAAACAGTTTGTAGGTAGGACAGCCGTAATCGATGATTTCCTTTAATTCTTCTGCCACCTGGGCGTTGAACTCCACAATCTTTCCATGTATTCCATAGTCTATAGCCGATATCTTCATCTCTTCATGGCGTACCTTAATCTTTTTGAGAATAGAATCCCCTTTATAAGTATTAGTAAAATCCATGAACATGGTAACTCCGCCAAATGCTGCGCTCACAGACTGCTCATAAAAATCATTTTTATCCACACATCCCTGGAACGGCGCATATACGTGCATATGGGCGTCAATTACGCCTGGTATGATATATTTTCCTTCTGCATCGATCACCCTTTTCGCCTCAATATCTTCCCCCAGGTCTCCCACACAGGCAATTTTTCCGTCCAAAACCGCGATATCCGCTTTTTTAGTGCACTCCGGGCTGACTACAAAACCATTTCTTATCAATAAATCCATCATCGCATTCACTTCTTCCTTCTATCTGTCTGCTGATTTTTATTTAAACTAAAAGCGCCTTCATAATTCCCGTATACAGACGGGTTGCCTCGATTAACTGGTCAACCGGCATATATTCATCAATAATGTGAGCTGTATTTAAATCTCCAGGGCCGAAACCAATGGTTTTAATCCCTTTTTCCCCGCCGTAATGGCTTCCATTGGTGCAGAAATGCCAGTAACCGATCTCAGGAGTGTGCCCCATGTACACAAATTCCTTGTAAATTTTCTGCACATACTCTTCTTCTTCCCCAAAAATCCATGCCGGGAAGAAACGTTCATCTTCGATCTCGGCTCCTGTAAAGCACTTTTCTTTTCCATAAGCATAGGATACCTTCGCCTTAAAGTCAGGATCGGCTGCCGTCATTTCATCAATCAGTTTTTGAATCGGAGCCAGAACGCTTTCCTTTGTTTCTCCCACCAAAAGCCTTCTGTCAAAACTGGCCACACAGTACTCAGGCACTACGGACGCGCCGGGATAGGGGTAGGATTTGATATCGCTCAGCTCCAGTATGCCTTTTCCCAGATGCGGATGCTCGGAAAGTTTGATCTGACGGATTCTCTGGATTAAATCATTCATTTTACATGCCGCATTGATGCCTGCTTCCGGATTGGCAGAATGGGCAGGACGGCCAAATGTTTCTACCTTGATCTCCGCTCTTCCTCTCTGGCCGATCTTTAAGTCCAGCTGGGAAGCTTCTCCGATTACCACGTAATCCGGTTCCACATTTTTAGAGATTTCCCTGGCCGCAACGCCCTCAAAACATTCTTCATGGCAAACTCCTGCCACATAAATATCACCGGCAAAATCCCGATTCGTATCCTCCGCAAAGAATGCAGCCGCACACGCCATGGAACCGATTGCACATTTCATATCCGAGGTTCCCCGTCCCCACATCTTTTGGTCCGCCACCTCGCCGCCAAAGGGGTCATGGGTCCATTCCTCTTCATTTCCAACCGGAACGATGTCCATATGTCCGTCAAACAGAATTTTGCTGCCCGGCCTCTTCCCCTTGATATGGCCGATGCAGTTGCCATATTTATCTACGGTGACATCGTCAAAACTCATCCGTTCCATAGCTTCCTTTAGCACCCGCACCACGCCTTGTTCTTCTCCAGATAAACTTTTTTCCCGGATCATGGCAGAACATAGATCCAACACCATTTGTTCTCTTTCTTTATCCATCATTTTCTAACTCCTTTATTTTTTTATGGTCTCCAATAATAAAATGCATAGGCCATCACTGCGACGCTGCCTAAGAGCAGTCCGTTCCCTGCATTCATCCAAATCATACTTTCCGACAGACAGGCTAAGATACAGCCAATCCCCATCAAAATCATTCCCGACAATGCGATTATCTTGTATTTTCTCATATTCCTATCAGGCCTCCTTTTCATCAGCCGTAACCGATACACTCTTGAAATCCAGAATCTTATTCATCACCGGATATAAGATAACTGCAAACAGAATTCCATTGACCGACGGCAGTCCAAAGGGAACCTTGTATACCATCAGGCTGGCCGCTGCCCATGTAACCCAGGACGCCCATTTCCAATGGGGCAGGCTGACCCGGTCTAAAGATTCGTATTTTCCCTTATGAACCAGGTAATAGTCTGCAAACAGGATTCCGGCCAATGGAGGAATTACCATTCCTGATACCTCTAACAGAGTAAACAGCACTCCCATTTCATTGGGCTTGACCAGCGTGAGTACGGCTGAAATCACTAATACTGCAGATATCATCTTGGTTCTGTCCTTATTAAACGCATTGGACAGATTCAGGGATATGGAATACAGATTCGCCGCATTGGTAGTGAATAAATTGGTTGTCATCAAAATAATACTGGGAATTACAAGCCCCATACCCAAAAGAAGGGTAGGAAGATCGCTTTCATTCAGCGCAATAGCGGAAACAGCAGCGCTAATGATCATCAGTGTATTGCCGACGATCAAGCCGACGGCCGTACTCAGCACCGCGCTCTTCACACTTTTGGAATAGCGCATTATGTCAGCTATGCTTGTCGCACAGGTCAGTACCCAGGTTCCAATTACTACCGTTATCCCGGATGAGAGGCTGATGGGAGCCGATGGCAGATAGGAAAGAATGGTCTGAAACCCGCCCGCTATGGTTGTGGCCTTAAACGCGGAGATAATGGAGAGATAAATAATCGCCGGAATTGCAATATACCCAAGAATGCTCAGGGCGTTCACGCCCACATAGGCAAATGCGCCCATGACAAAACAGCTGATAATCATCAATACATATTCCCACACCGTATTTTCACAATGAAAGATCAGGGCTATAAAATGGCCGTACACAGCGCTCTGGATGGTATACCAGCCGATATTCACAACCGGTACGAACAAAGAGGCTATTTTCGATCCCTTGAGCCCAAACGTATATCTGCTGAGCAAGGCGAAAGTCAGTCCGGTCTTGCATGCGATAATGCTGATAAATACCGCGATTACCGTCAAAAACACATTGCCTGCAACGGTTGCAGTTACAATTTCATTAAATGCCAGTCCTGCTGCCAGCCCGCCTCCGGCCATCATGCTTGTAATGACAAATACAAAGCCGGTCCAGATAATTGTTGTAGTCACAAAACTTCTTCTTTGGTCCATGGGCACCGCCGAATATTCATAATCGCCCGATTCTTTTTTTTCAATATTTTCGCTCATATCCTGTCCTCCATTAGATAGGTATTGACCCGTTTAAAGTACTTTGCTGATCGCTCCCACAGGGCATCTTGACTGACACAAACCGCAGCCAAAACATTTTGCTTCATTCACATGGGGAATGTCCTTATCATCTGCACTGATAGCAAAATATGGGCAGTTTATTGCGCAGAGACCGCATTTTCTGCACTTCTCTTCATCAATCACCGGATGTGCTGGCTTGTAATTCTCCTTTGGCAAAATCATTTCCGTTGCTTTTACTTCTTCCACACTTTCAAAACTGTATTTTTCCAAAGCGTAAGGAAGTTCTTTTATCACTTTCTTATAGGTATCAATGCCGTTTAACATGGCGGCTGAAAGCATTTCCACCGCATCAGCTCCCGCAAGCAGATATTCCAGCACATCTTCTGCATCGGCAACGCCTCCCGTCCCTATGATGGAAATCTCCGGCAGCGCCTGTTTAATCATATGGATCATGGCCAGGGCGTAAGGTTTAATATTGGGTCCGGATGTCCAGACATAGCCTCCGGGCGTTCCGATTTTGGGGCCTCTCTTTTTAAGATCCAGAATCATATTGGGACCTATGGCGGTAGCTGCCACCACTCCTGCCCCGTATTCAAAGCAGGCCCCGGCAAATGACACAGGATCCGCAAATGATGCTCCGTTCATCTTCACCCACATGGGTTTTGAACTTACTTTTCCCGCACGTCTCACCATTTCTCCTACTTCCGAATAGTTTAAAGACGCGTATCTGGGATTCAGCTCATAGCCATCCACGTAAGGGTCAATCTGCGGAATCAAATATTCCAGATCCTCCGCAGTATATCCCACGCTGGCAATGATAGGCGCGTCGCAGCTTTTCCTGTATCCGGGAAGGAATTCTTTTATCCAGCGGCTGCTGTCAAACTCCGACCACAGTTCACAGTTCATGATGAAGCCTTTTCCTCCCACAATGCAGGGGCGCTGAACTTGTGCTGCCTCAGGCGCTATGGTTTTTGTCACAATGCCGCCCAGCCCCTGCTCTTGGGCCAGATAACACATTCTTTCCAAGTCACCTGTATAGGGTCCTGAGCCCGGCAGAAGGGGATTGTCCAGCATAATTCCCTTCAAATTAGTTTTCAATCGATTATCTCCCAATGTAATTCCTCCATTCATCTTTTCCGTTAACATCCAATCCGCTTCCATAAAGCCCGGGCCGATCTGCCTGCCTGACGGCAGATCTCCTCTTCATCGAATAACACCTGATAATCCCTCATCTTCTGTTCCCCTGCACACCACAGGTTTTTGGGATGGTAACTGTTGAAAATTCCATCCAGCACATGTCCCCACACATTCTTGTGATTCACCGGAGTTGGCGCGGTATAATCCACAGAAGCAAAATCTGCCTCATATCCTTCCACAAACCGTCCCAGTTTCACCCCTAATGCGGAGGATGCGGCATCATAGCTGTTTCTAACACACTCCAGCAGCCGTCCATAATCAAACCACCACGGATTTTTAGTTCTTAAATGCATTCCAAACATGGAATTTCTGATGTCATAGGCAAAATTACTGCCCAGACTGTCATTTCCCAGCATGGCTTTAATCCGGTATTTCTCCAGCAGGCGGTAATCCGGCATCCCATTTCCCGTATTTAAATTGGAAGTGATGTTTAAAGCCGCCATGCATCCGCGTTCACCCATAAGCGCGGCTTCCCTGTCATTGATGTTGACACAATGAGCGAAGATGCTTCCCGGCACCGCTAATCCTGCATCCACCAGTCGTTCCACGATTCTCTTTTTATAAAGCGCCTGACACTCTTCTTCGTCTTCCAAACTCTCGCCCACATGTACATGAACCGGAATTCCTTTCGCCGCCTCAGAGATCTGATCCAGCGTTTTATCACAGATGGACATAGACGCGTGCATACCGAACATCGCTGCATGCATTCCGTCAGATCCTTTTTCGTAAAAATCCACATTTTCACGGATACATTCTTCCACATTAAAACGGTCGCTGGTTTCAAAACAATAGATCCCTCTTAAACCGGTTTCATCCGTCCAGGCCTGTTTCACCGCTTCCAGAGAGCCTATAATTTCCGTTCCACTGGCATGATGATCGAATATGGTGGTAACTCCGCATCGGATATGATCCATTGCCAATGTTTTTGCACTGTAATAGGAAGTCTCATTATCCAATCCGCCGTCCACTTTCCAGTACAGCTGTTCTAACTGTTCCCTGAATGTTACGGAATGGATCTGCGGAATGCTGCATCCTCTCATAAAAGCTCCGTAAAGGTGGGTATGTCCGATTACCAGACCGGGAAGCAGAAAACCATTTCGGATATCTATGATTTCTTCAGCCATACCGGCATTAAATTCCTCCATCGGGCCTGTCTTAACGATCACTTCATCAAAGAGCACATAATAATTCTCATGGTATTCGTAAAAATCATACAGACATGCATTGATAACAGCTTTCATTTATACCTCCTAATCTTCCTTTGGCAGACCGGGAATTCCAAGGGACCTCACCCAGTCTTTGACGATCGCTTCAGCTCCCACTTGCTCTGCGGTTTCCGGATCAGAACCGAATACCAGAATTTTCCGGGGACTTCTCTCAGCAAATTCCCTGCTGTGGATCTCCAGCCCGCCGGGAAGTATCTGATTCAGTTCTTCTTCTGAAAACGCATATTTGACAGTGCCGATCTTTGACCAGAACACCGCCCCCATACACATAACACATGGTTCCGTCAGCGCATAAACCGTACATTTGGACAGAAAATCCGAATCATACATGCTTACCGCTTTCTGTACCAGCAGCAAAACATCGTGGGCCGTCGGATCACGCCTGGTCTGGGCTTCGTTGCCCTGTTCCAAAAGAATCGTTCCTTCCTGGTCTGTCAAAAGACAGGCAAACCCATCATCCCCCCGGCTGAGAGCTTCCCGTGCCAATTGTGCAGTGCGCTGGAAATAATACCGTTCCCCTTTGTAAGCCATATCGCTCCTCCTCTTTTTTGATTGATTGATCAAATTATATTGATTAGTCAATCAAACTTCAATGGAAATAAGTACTATAAACAATATTTTTTTTATTGCATTTTTTACATATATGATATTTCAAACTTCAAAATGGGATTGTTTTTCAGAATATATGTACAAATATTTTTTAACAATTAAGCACTTTTGCATAATTACCGTTTATTTTTTACCAGATAAGAAAACCGGAATAAAAAAAGATTCCCTCCCTCAATTCATTCAAATACATTGAAGGGCAGAAATCTTTTTATATATCTTTTTTGTTTTTCATTACAATTATGCCAAATACTGTGCGAGCATTTTCTCACAGAGTTCAAAATATTCTTCCAGATTGAAGCAGCCTTCATCCAGCAGATATTGGATAGCAGCCCCTTCAAGCATGGAGATGACAACCGTGGAAATCAGGTTTATCTTCCCCTTGTCAGCATCCGGCATATGTTTTTTCAGCATCTTCCCAATATCTTCTCTCCATTTTTCAAAAATCCGGCTGGATTTATCTTTGATCCGGCCATCACACCGGCTCTGTACCCAGAAATCCAGCTCAATATAATCATACTGGGGCCTCTGGGTTATCATCTCCATCTTCTGTAAGAAAAACACATGGAGCTGTTCCTGCAATGTATCCTTCTTGGCCTTCATCGCATTCTTGCGAAACAGGATAAAATCATTCTGAACTTTATCCTGCAGAGCGCTCAGCAGATCGTCTTTCGTCTTAAAATAGTAATGGACATTGGACTGCACCATACCCGCATATTCTGCAACCAAATGCATTCTGGTACCGCTTATTGTCTTATCGGCAACCACCTCCAGAGCAGCGTCCAATATCTTATCTTTTACATTGCGTTCCATACTAAACTATCACTTCCCTCTATTTATCCTCATATAAAAATACCTTTACCGCATGATCTCATACCCATCGTCTTCCAAAGCCTTCACCGCAGCCTCAAACTGATCCGCCCTCGTCAGAATATAATCCGTATTATACGTGGACACAGCAAATATTCCGATCCCGCATCCGGCCAGAAGGGCGGATATCCGTGATAAAATGCCGATCAGGGAAAAATCCAGCATTCCCTGGATTCTGAACGCCTTCCATCCGTCTTCCCTATCTGTCGTATTGGAAGGCACACATGCCGTACTGCATACCAGCGATAATTCTTCATCTGTTTTGCCTATAAAACAGAACTCATCTGAAAAATCCACCTGGGTTAAATCTTCTAATCTGCACACGGTAAAATCCGTTTCCAGTATCTTGATCTTCATGTTCTTTCAGCCCCCACACTATCCCGGCAGCCCTTTGGCCTGCCGTTCCATATCTTCAATCACAATATCGTAAATCTCTCCCAGGGATGCGCAGTATTCCAACACCTTCCATGGTTCATTGGTATGAAAATGGATTTTAACCAGTTCTTCATCCCCAACTGCCAGAAGACAGTCTCCCTTAAAATGGTCTGTAAAATATTCACTGATTTTGTCTTCGTCCAGATCTTCTCCCTCCAACAGCAATTGGGTATCATATCTATATTCAAGCATGTTGTTCCCTCCATTCGTTAAAAATCACAATTATGGCTTGGTTCAGGCACATAATGCTTAAATTATATCATAGTCTTTTTCATTTTGCGATGTGCAGATAGAGGAAAATTTCTCACCGGATGAACATTCCATGCCTCCTGACCTTTTTTGGGGTCTGGAAGAGGAACGGTCTGAACCATTACATCTTGACCGCATTGAACACAAATGTCCGGCAGTCGCCCGTATTCCCCTGATGAAGGCCCCAGTTCAGCAGTTTCAAGAAAACCCGTCCCGGAATTGTGAGATCGCCTAAAATCAAGGTTCCGCCCTTTTTCAGCACACGCCTGATCTCCATTACCGCTTTGACCGGGTCGGTGTAATGGTGAAAGGAAGCATTGCAAATGACCAGGTCAAACATCTCATCATCATAGGGCAGTGTTGTCAAAATACCGTTTTGTTTTCTCCCGGTAATCCTTTTTCTTAATCATCTTATCCTCCATTGAATTTTATTCATTGACACTTATTCAATCACATTGTTTAAAAGTTCCCCGCCGTTGAAAGCGGGGTTATTTCAAAACCTTTGTAATCAGGGTTTTCAGGAGTTCATACCTTCTTTCTTCAGGTATGCTCATGTCATTGATGATCCCGGTCTGACCGTTTAAAATGAAAAGAGCCGCTGATCTGGCATCCTCAATTTCAATCTCCTGCCGTTTCTTTAATTCTTCCAGATAAACTACCACATATGGCACAACTTCGTGAATCATATGCATATCCAACTGACGGTGGAACAGTTCATTGCCCTCGCCATGGAAGAATTCTTCATAGGCATAAGAGCCCCTTCTCTGTCCACCCAGCCAGGCCGCCCCCAGCTTTTCCAGACATGCTTCCAGGGGAAGGTCTGTCTGTCGGAATATCTCAATAAAAACACCTGCGCAGGCTCTGGCATACTGAGATACCGCAGTCTCATACAGCACCTGCTTATTCTCAAAATAGTGGTAGCACAGGCCGGAAGCCACATTCATCTCCCTGGCGATGTCCTTCATGGTCACAGCCTCGTATCCTTTTTGGGCAAATACTTTCATAGCCGTATCTATGATTTCCTGTTTTCTCACTTCCGGCTCTTTGGATATGCGCATTTTCTCACCTCAATATTAAGTTAAGCCTTGATTGAATATTTGTCAATGACTTTTGTTCAATATTTACCGGCCAGGCATCTGAAAGCCGTCCAGGGCTCTATTTAAAAAGTCATTAAACGGTTTCATGATTCTACAGGCTTCCAGCGCCTCTTTTATAAATTTCTCACTGTCCAGAATCTGTTCATCCTCCATAAAATACTCCAGAAACCAGCTTTTATATTTCAGATATTCAGCCTGGGGATGGGAGGCATCGTATCCCTTGGGCACGTTCTTTAAGGCATTCCCCTTTACCCGGAACCGCTTCTTAAATTCAGGATTTTCTATGATCTCTTCCCACTCTTTTCCATGGGCAGCGATATAATCCCGGACTCTGTCCGTGGCGTCTTTAAACATGTCGGCAAATAAGCCTCCGCCTAAAAAAGAGCCTGACGGTTTTAAAACCAGGAACCAGCCCACCGGAACAGGAAGTTTCCCCATTGATGAAATGTGGGCGCGGAAAGACGGATTATAGGGGGATTTATCCTTGCTGAACCTGGTATCCCGGTTCAGTTTGAAGGTGAGCTGTTTGGGTTCATATTCCAGAACCGCTGGGTCCATTTTCCCCAATTCCATCATAAACGCCTCTATCACCTTTAAAAACTCATCGTAGGCGTTCTTGTATTCTTCCTTATGGGCATGATACCATTCCTGATTATTATTCTCTTCCAGATCCTTTAAATAGTCCAATATCAATTTTGTATTCATCAGTACCTCCTCGTCTTCCTACAGTTATCCTGAACGGTTTAGGCATATGATAGCCTTTCCGTTTCATTTACCTCCTATAACTGTTAGACAAGCGGAGTGCCGTTTTGTGACCACAAATTACAAATTATTTTTTTCCCTGTCCCCAGCATCCATTTCTTTTGCTGACATCATGTAATAATTCCTTCCATTGGCGCTGGTCTCCTGACGGGCCAGTGACAATAACGCCTGGCGTTTTAACTGATTGGCAGCGCTCTCCTCCTCTTTTGCCTGAATCAGCAGGTCACATAGCTGGAGAGCCATCTGAAAGCTGCCATTTTCCATGGCCTCTCTGCTCTCTTCCAGCACCTTCTCTGCGGAAATCATGGAAACTAATTTGCTGCTGAATTCCTGATCCGGCAGAGGATGGAGATTGGCAGGGTTTCCGTCAAACCAGCCCACATAACCTGTATAGATCCCTTTGACAGCCCATTCCGCCGCCCCGTAAAATTCACCCAGATAGGGCAGTTTCCTGTACTTTTCAGGCAAAACCACCTGCTCCGCGCACTGGGACATGCTCATTCCCCGGTTCATGCAGTCCAGAGTATTCAGCAAAATGTATTCGATGGCGTCTTTATAATTCCCCAGCACCTCCCGGACATTGTCCGCTCCGAGAACCGGTTTTGTATGGCCTGGGAGCAGGGCCTTGGCCCCGTATTCCATGATCTTTTCCAGAGAATCCACCCAGGCCGCAGCATCGCGGTACTGGCTCCCCCTCAGGGCATAGAGATTTGGAAAGCAGCCGAAATAGTTGTCGCCGCAGCATATGACGCCATCCTCTTCCAGCCAGATAAACATCTGGTCATCGGTTTCACCCACCGCGGAAACCATCTTCATCTTAACGCTGTCGATCTCCCTCTCCACTTCCTCTTCATGGTAAACCGTGTCCGGTGGCAGAAAATTATAGTTTCCCTCGCCGCAGGCCTTCCCTTCACGGATTCCGATCCCCTGGCAGAAACATTCTTCGTCGGACAGGCCATATCCAAACTGCCGGTTTGTCCTTTTAGCCAAAATACCGTCGATCCTGTCGGTATGTTTAAGAACAGGCTTTTTAGGCCCGAACATAATGATCTCCTGTACCGTGTCTTTAAACGCAGCGGCGCCGCCTCTGTGATCCGGGTGCCCATGTGTATAAATAATCGTCCGTACCGGCTTATCGGTTTTCTCCCTGATCAGGATTTTCAGCTTTTCGGCCCTCAAATCGGTATCCAGGGCATCCACCAGGATCACCGAAGTATCACCTTCTATCACACAACTGTTGCTATGGCCTAATCCTACCACA
Source organism: Clostridiaceae bacterium (assembly GCA_018378255.1). Classification (GTDB taxonomy): domain Bacteria; phylum Bacillota; class Clostridia; order Lachnospirales; family Lachnospiraceae; genus CHH4-2. The sequence goes on from JAGZXV010000008.1 coordinate 34,197, forward strand.
TGGCTGATCCTGTCATTGATTTGATAAACCTCATATGGATAAGCCCCTTTTGAAAAATCTCTTAACAACTCTTCCCCATTGCTGATTAACATCGCGCTTTTCTCCCATCATCACATCACGGATTCACAAATTTCATGTGTTGATTTTCATTGTACCAAATGTGAAACGCAATGTCTATTTTACAATTCTGTACCGCTCTGTTTTTACGCAGTACTCCAAAGCGCAGAGGAAACTTAACACTTCACTCCGTTTACGTCCCCGCAGCTTAAAAGCAGTTCCGTCAGCCTGCTTTTACTGCATTCCTTAGGCAGCACAATCCCCAGTTCGGCTTTGAAACCTCCGCCTTTCACCCGCTCCATATCCATTGAAATCACCTCGATGTTATTTCTTGCAAATTCGCCCTGGATGATTCCCATGGTTTCCGGGTTGTTATTTATCATCAGTTCGACCATCTCGTATTTGTGCTCGGAATTTATAATAAACCTCCGGTGCAGGATGAACTGGATAAAAACGATCAGTAAAGCCGTTATTCCGCCTATATAGTAAAGGCCTGCGCCAATGGCCATTCCGATACCGGATGTGGCCCAGATTCCGGCCGCAGTCGTAAGCCCGCTTACCGTATTATTTTTGATAAAAATGATCCCCGCTCCCAGAAAACCGATTCCGCTGACAATCTGAGCCGCAACCCTGGACGCATCATAGTCGGGTATGTCCTCAAACCCGTATTTGGATACAATCATGATCAGAGCCGATCCCAGCGCTACGATGGCATGGGTTCTGATTCCCGCCTCTTTATTCCTGTTTTTCCTTTCATAACCAATCACAATGCCGCAGACACAGGCTCCCACAATCCTGAGAACAAACTCCATCTGGGTCATCAGTTCCGCATAATTCATACCGTCTCCTTTCAATCGGCGAAATCCCTCTTCGGGCCTGTTTCTTACCGCTCAGAGGGATTTCTTTATTCCTTATCTCAATATTCCGTTCTTTTTAAATAGCAACTATTCAGACGGCTCATCTTCCTGACCGGAATAACCGGTCAGGAAACATCGGATTGTCCATCTAATTTTCCCGCCGTCTGAACTGTTACTTAAAATAATCTTCAGCTACGCGTTCAATAACCGCCTCAAACGTCCCCTCAAAGATCTTCATGGAACAGCCGAACATCAGATTCAGGGGATAATCAAAATCCTCCACATTGCATCCGCTCATGTCCCTGTATTCCCTGTCCTCGCCCAGATGGGGAATGCGGTATTTTACAGGTCTTGCATCATCCATATATCCATATAGCTGTTTACCAAGCTGGAATGCCATTCCGCATTCAAACCCTACGTCATTGCTGCATTCATAACCTCTGTAATCATTCAGATCAGCTATGATCAGATCACAGTTTCTTATATGGCAGGCGTAATTTTCCAGGAGATTGGCGGCGGCTGTGTATGGATTTTTTGTATCCATCCGGGTCACGCCGTCAGCCCAGTCACAAGGCGTGCAGGCATCCATTCCGTATTTATCACAGATTTTTTTCATGATCCCGTACTTTTCTTTTGCATTCTCATCATACCGTTCCATACCCGAAAGATACACCTTGGGGCGTCCGCCCGGTTTAGCGGGGGCGCAGGCAGATTCGGCCGCTTTATCATTTCCTCTTCCCGCAGACTTGTACTCTTCTTCAATGTCTGTCATCAGCATTCTGAGGCAGTCGTCAAAATCCCCTTCCACAATCTTGGTGGAACCTACGACACAGGGTGAAAAGGGAAGGTCTTTATAGGGCGCCGTTTTGCCGTGTTCGTCATAAACCTCTTTATCCCTCATCACGTATTTCTGGTCTTTCCAGGCCAGGGGCCTTTTATCCCTGGTATATCCATAGCATCGGATTCCTCTGGCGTATGCCATTCCAATCTCATAAACCGTACCGCTATCCGCTTCCGAACCCCTGTAAGCTTCCAAATCCGCTATGATGGCTGTGGATTCATTCATATCCACTTTCAGGTCCTCAAAGATGCTGTCCGCTCTCTTTTGAAGGTTTGGATTTTCCATATCCAGAGGATGGTCGTTGGGCAGGGTTACGCAAAACCCCAGGCTCTCCGCCCTCCGCCTCATAGCATTTAAAATGGCGGGACCTCCGGTGTAAAAACATTCCGGACCGGCTATATAAATCTTCTCATTCTCAAACATAGGATTCTCCCCTCCTTATGACAGCACCAGTTTCATCAGAAGCTGCAGGAATCTTTCATGGTCGGCACTTTTAGCGATCTCAATCAACGGAAGGTTTTCCCATACATGATGGTGTCTCGCATCCAATACCGTATTTCCAAGGGTCAGCTCTCCCTTAGTCTCAATCCCCACTCTTCCCATAAATGTTTCAACCAATGTAGGATCAATGGCATATCCCACCGCCATACAGTCTATAACCGTACAATATGCTTCAAACCCTCTTCCGTTCACAAAATTGATGGCCTGAAGCAGGAATTTGGCTTCCTTTTTATCGCTCTTTTTTAAATCTTCTATATCTTTATCCGTCAGATTCACATCAAAATGAGTAGCCACATCCAGTCCGATAGCCACCAGCTTTACCCCTGACCTGTATACAATATCGGCCGCTTCCGGATCCACATAAACATTCCACTCACTCTGGGGAGTGTCCCCCGTCGCATTGGCAAATGCGTATTTATTCAGGCCGAACGCTCCTGAAATCGCATAGACACCGGCGATCATGTCTTTTATCTCAGGCGCTTTCATCATAGCCATAGCCAGATTGCTCATAGGAGCCGTACATAATATGTAAATCTCCCCTGCATTCTCTTTGATGAGATCAATCATCAGATCCACAGCGTGTTTTTCGCAGAGAGGGGTAGTCGGCTCCGGCAGGAAATTCTCCGCCTGGCCATCCGTTCCATGGGTAAATGGATCCTTAGGTGATTCTCTCACAATAGGGGCAGGCATCCCCTTTCCCACCGGAATATCCGTGCGGCCCAGCATCTCCAAAATCTTCAGCGCATTTTTGCTGGTAATATCCACAGGATAGTTGCCATTGACCGTAGTCACTGCCAATACGTCCAGATCCTCTGATTTACACGCCATCACAATCGCCATGGAATCGTCCATACCAGGATCACAATCCAGAATAATTTTCTTTGCCATTGTCTTCTTTCCTTTCTTTGATAAATATTTGCTAAATTTTTGTTGTTTGATAAATTATATCATCTTTTATTTATCATTTCAACTGTATTTTTAAAATATTTACCATTTATTTATCATCTGTCTTTTCTTCCGCTGCCGCCCTCTTTAAAAAGGTGTTTTAGAAAAAAATCAGACCGCAGATCACAGGGAAAAATCCTGCAATCTGCGGCCTCTGTCCTTATCCCGCAGCTTCTCTGTCTCATGTTTCCGGGTTTTTTGTTTTTATCCAAACCTGGTTCTAACCTTTCAAATACGCCCGGACCGGCTCCGCCTTTCCACGCTCTCCGCTCAGGCATGGAGGTCCCACACGGATTCCCTCTCCACAAGAAATGGAGTAAAGTAGTAGTTCCTGGGCCCTTCTTCCTGGTCTGCCGGGTTGATGTTCTGCAGCATCACCTCCGCCGCCTGCTCTCCGATCCGGGCCGCATTCTGGTCCACACTGGTTAAACCCGGCTGCAGAAGGCTGCAGATTCTGGTATTATCAAAGCCTACAACCGATAAGTCTTCCGGAATCCTGATCCCTTCGGCCCCGGCATACTGGTAAATCCCATACCCAATCTCATCATTGCCCGCAAAAACGGCTGTCACGCCTTTTGCATACAGGTCTTTCGCTCCCCGATATCCGGTATCCGCATCGTATTCTCCGTAAAAAACCAGCTCTTCGTCAAACAAAATCCCGTTCCGGGCCAGCGCCTGTTTATAGCCTTCCAGCCTTTTTCTCACCGTATATACCTCTTTATTCCCCAGGATACATCCGATCCTTCTGTGGCCTTTTTTTATCAGGTATTCCGCCGCAGTCTTCCCCCCGTGCTTGTTGTCCGCGGTAACAAAATCACAGAACACGGAATACACCGCCCGGTCGACCAAAATCATGGGAACACCGCTGTCCTGCAAAGACTTCATCATCTTGATCAGTTTATCGTCTTTGCTGTGGATACACGGCGGAATCACAATGATGCCGTCCACATTCTTGCTGGTCAGGCTTTCAAGCGCCTGATAACAGGTCTTCAGGTCTTCGTCCACACCGCACTGGAAAACCGTATAGCCTTCCCGGGACAGGTATCTTACGGCAGCCAGGGATACCTGCTGGTAAAACAGGTTTTGAACATCGGGTATCACAAGCCCCACGGTCTTCACCTTACCGACAGAACTGAAATTCATATGGTTTTCATTTTGAAATTTCATTTCCCGGGAAATGCGCAGAATATGTTCCTTGGTCGCCTCGGACAGCCTGCAGGGCTTATCGTTTAAAACCAATGATACCGCCGTCGCCGACACTCCTGCCGCTTTTGCAATATCCTTAACTTTGACTTTCAATTGTTTTCCCCTTTTGCTAAATTTATTTATCACAATCATAATATATTGGATCTTAATAGTCAAGAGAGGAAACGCCGGTCAGACCAGTTCATCCAGCAGGGACCGTCCAATCGTGCCTTCCGGCATTGGCACCTGGAAATTACCGGCAATCGTGGCGCCGACCACTGCAAATGTGTCCCGGTCTTCCAGCTTTCCATATCCTTTCATGGATGGAGAATAGGCTAATAACGGCACCCACTCCTTGGTATGGTCTGTTCCCTTGTAGGCAGGATCATTTCCGTGATCCGCGGTTATCAGCAAAAGATCATCTTCACGCAGTTTCTGGAGCAGAATACCCAGTTTTTCATCGAACCGCTCCAGCTCTTTTCCATAACCCACCGGATCCCTGCGGTGTCCCCACAAGGCGTCAAAATCCACCAGGTTCACGAAACAGAGGCCGTGAAAATCCTTATCTGCAATCTCTATGGTCTGCTCCATGCCATGAACGCTGCTCTTTGACTTATAGCTTTCCGTTATGCCTTCCCCATCAAAAATATCCTTAATTTTTCCCACGCTGATCACGTCCAGCCCATGATCTTTAAGCGCATCCAAAGCAGTCTTCCCATATGGTTTCAGCGCGTAATCATGGCGGTTGGAAGTCCGCTTAAATTCTCCTTTTTTCTTACCCACATAAGGCCTTGCGATTACCCGGCCCACCTTCCATTCATCCTTCATGGTCAGTTCTCTGGCAATCTCACAGCAGCGGTACAGTTCTTCCAATCCGAATGTCTCTTCATTGCCGCAGATCTGCAGCACCGAATCGGCAGACGTATAGACGATCATATCTCCGGTAGCTATTTCATGCTCCCCCAGTTCATCCAGGATTTCGGTGCCGCTGGCCGATTTATTGCCAACGATCTTATGCCCTGTCCGTCTGCTCAGCTCATCCAGCAGCTCTTTTGGGAAGCCGGTATCGGTAAATGTCTGAAACGGTTTTGTTATATGCAGCCCCATCATTTCCCAGTGTCCGGTCATGGTATCTTTTCCCACGCTGGCCTCCGACAGCCGCCCATAATAGCCTTTCGGCCTTTCGGCGGGCAAAACATGGGTCAGAGGATGTAAATTGGCTATCCCCAAGCCAGCCAGATTGGGGATCGAAAACTCAGGCATGTGTTCATCAATATGGCCCAGGGTATCCGTTCCTTCATCCCCGTACTCCGCCGCATTGGGCATGGCTCCTATGCCCAGGGAATCGATAACTATTGTAAAAATCCTCTTATATTTTTCCATATTATCTCCTTATAAACATGCTTCTAATGCGATTTTCATCATATTGGTAAAGGAATTCTGCCGTTCCTCAGCCGTCGCCTTCTGGTTTGAAGTAAAGGAATCGGATATGGTCAGCAGGCAGGCCGCCTGTTTTCCCAGAACGGACGCATTGTGAAATAACGCAAAGCTCTCCATATCGACACAGGTGCACTGATGCTTTCTGTTGATCTCCTTAAAATCATCCACATTGTCCTCACAGTAAAATACGTCGCTGGAATGTACTCTGGTTAGCGTCAGAGGAATTCCCAGTTCTTTTGCAGCTGCTGTGATAACTCCATTCAGGCTTTCACTGGGATAAACGATGTCCTTATCATAGCCGTTCTGTGTGCGGGCAAAACTGGTTTCGCTCCATACGCTGTCCGCCAGCACCACATCATATAATTTCAGTTCATCTACATAAGCTCCCGCTGATCCGATGCGGATAATCTGTTCCACTCCATACTGGGTGAAAAGTTCGTAGGAATAAATTCCCATGGACGGCATTCCCATCCCGCTGGCCATTACAGTTACAGGATGTCCTTTATAAGTTCCCGTATACGCATACATGTTCCGCACTTCATTGACAAGTTTTGCATCCTCTAAAAATGTCTCCGCGATGAATTTAGCCCTCAACGGATCGCCCGGCATCAATACCTTTGCAGCAATATCCCCTTTTTCCGCCTGATTGTGTGGTGTAGACATAATAAATACCTCCTTAATTTATTCTTTCTCCTTATTATAATGCTTGCATTTCTTATATAAATACAATACTATAATAGCGTAACAGCAAAAAGGACACCTGTCCTCTTTTTCTCAATTTAAGGATAACAGTTCAGGACGGCGGGAAGATGGCCGTTCGGAACCGTTACATTCAAGAAAGGAATTGGAAATGAATCTTCCAGACACGATTGCCGTTTATCTGAACGAAGAGCAGCTTGACTTTTTACATAGATTCTTCCGGAACTGTCCGGACAGTTTTGCTGCAAATTTAATATACAAAAAATTCCGTAAAAACCAGGTGCTGATCAATGCCGGGGATTCCTGTTCCCACGTTTACATTCTGCTGGAAGGACGGCTGCAGGCCATCGAAGAGTATGTCACCGACGATCCCTACAGTTTTATGGAAATCCCGGCCATAGATATTGTCGGCGATTATGAACTGTTCCAGCAGGTTTCACACCGGGTAATCACTTTAACCACGCTGGAGGCCTCATCCTTCCTCCTCATCCCGTCCAATGCCTATTTCTCCTGGATACAGAATGATGCAAATGCCCTGTTTATCCGGACCCAGAAACTGATCAGCCAGATTACCGTTCAAAACCAGTTCGAACGGCAGAACTTTTTTCTGGATAATAAAACGCGGCTCATTTACTTTTTATTCACAGAATGCAGCCGTTTAAACGGACAGGAGCCTCCATATTACATCACTTATACCAGGCCCCAGATCGCGCAGAAACTGGGCTGTTCCGTAAGAACCATAAACAGGGCTGTTCTTTCACTAAAAAAGCAGGGTCTCGCAGCCATCAGCCACGGTAAAATACAGATACAAAAAGATCAGTATCTGTGGATGCAGGAATATCTTCAGCGGAATATGAGGCTATTATAAACCAGGCAGTTCCCCATTTCCCCTGTCAAATCCCGAAAGGGTAAAAAAAGTCCCCAAGCGCATGGAATACAGCCACGCTCTCAGGGACATTTATTATTTTATTCTCAGTAAAAGCATTTAAAGGGTCCGAAGAATCCTGGGAACCTTCTCGCCCGCCTTTTCCATCTGTGCGGCCAGCAAATCCGCCATCTGATTCCGTACAGCTTCATATCTCCGATCTCCGGTCAGATTGTTCAGTTCATAAGGATCTTCTGACAAATCATACAAAAAATCATCCAGATAGACATCGCTGTCCGCTCTCGCGCCGCCGTTTATCCCCGGTGCATAAACGCTGTATAAATAATCCCTGGTGCGCACACACCGGCCTACCCGGCTTTCACTGATCTGGGCAAAAACCACATTTTCCCGTCCTTCGGTCTTCCCTTCCGCCACATAACGGAGATCTTCCCCTATCATCTCATCCCCCACATCGATTCCGGCCATAGCCAGGAATGTCTTAGGAAGGCTTGCAGTGCTGACCAGATCAGAAACCCGTTTTCCTCCTCTAAATCCCGGCCCGGCAATCACCAGAGGAACGTGCAGAGCCGCAGAATGACAGGTGCGTTTATAATCGTCATAACCATTCAAATGCGTATCCCTGTTACGGGTCATAAAATGGCTTCCATGGTCGGAGGCATAGACAATAACCGTATTCTCAAATATCCCCATATCTTTCAGTTTACCGGTCACACGCCCCAGATTTTCATCCAGGCTGGAACAGCATCCCAAGTAATCAGGATACATCTCATCCGCATTCCCTTTTAAGGCCGCCAGGTCTCCCGGCAGCTTATAATCTGAAAACCGCTCTTTCGATCCTCTGGGCCCTTCATAACAATTCCGGTCATTCTGGTGATGGGGTTCAATATGGGAAATTGTCATAAAAAATGGACGGTCCCCCCTATATCCATCCAGGTATTCCAGGGCAAAATCCGTAATACAGTCCACACGGTATCCGGTAAATGTGCACCTGTTCATATTCTCATCAAATACATATCCCCCATATCCATGGCTGGTAAACTCCAGCACATCTGCCGCCCTCCAGAATCCCTTATAACCGCCCCGGCGCTCAGGAGGAACTGCCGTAATGGTATAGTCTTCCACAGGCGTTTTCTCCAGTTCTCCACTGCTTGCCAGGTGCCATTTGCCTATATAGGCTGTTTCGTAACCGGCCTCATTCAGATAATCGGCCACCGTCTTAATCCCCGGCGGAAGGGCCAGGTTATTGCGGAAACATCCGGTCTGTGTTGGATATTTTCCAGTCTGGAAGACTGCGCGGCAGGGACCGCAGACAGGCTGCGGGCTGTAGGCTTCTTCAAAAACGATTCCATCCTGTGCCAGCGCATCCAGATTGGGTGTGACCGGCAGAGACTGGCCGTAAACACCGCAGGTATCCCATCTCTGCTGGTCAGTAAAATAAAAAATTATGTTGGGTCTTTTCATAAACATCCTTTCTGTCAATGGTTTTTATAGCTCTCATCGATCACAATATGAGCATCTACCTCACAGAATGGCGAATCAGGAACAAAACCGTTAAACAGCACATCAAACATGGTTTTTATGGCCGTATAACCCTGGCGGTACGGATTCTCCTCAATAGCAAAGTCCACCAGTCCGTCCATAATCAGCCCGGACAACTCTGTGCTGGTCCCAAATGAGCAGATCAGCGGTTTCTTTTCCGCTTTAAAAAGGCTGCAAATGCTTTCCACCCCTGGCTTATCCATAGACTGAACACAAAGGGCATCCACTCCCCCTTCTCTTTCCAGGGCTTCTACTTTGGATAGCGCCAGGCTGATGTTATGGTTCGTTTCAAAAACCCCCAGCATCTTCACATCCGGCCTGCGCTCCATCACCGCGGAGGTAAAACCTTCTGTTTTTCTCCTGTGTCCCAAAACGTGCATGGAACCTGTGATAACTGCAATCCTGGCCCCTGGCCCCGCCACTTTGCTCAAAAGGCTTCCCAGCAAACGGCCTTCATGCCGGTGGTCATGGCCTACAAAACAAAGCCGCTTGGAATTTACAATATCCGAGGTACAGGTAATAACCGGTACCTTATCATCCACAAAACGGTCAATCGCCTCCTGCACTGCCGGGCTGTTTACCGGCTTTATCACCAAGCCGTTTATGCCGTCTTTTCTCGCCTGTTCCAGAAGCCTGAGCTGCGCAGCTTCATCCACCGATTCCATCGGGTAGCAGCGCACCGAAACACCAAAGCTTTCTATCTCTTCATTGCCTGCCTCCACTCCGCGCCAGACTTCTTCTGCAAAATAGTTGAACTCCCTGGCATTAATAATCACGCCTAGTTTCCGCGGATTTCTCTGTGCCACAAGCGCTTTTCCTACAATATTAGATTTATATCCCAGCTCTTCAGCCGCTTTCTGCACCTGGGCCCTGGTTTCCTCGCTCACCCCGCTGCGATTATGCATCACCCGGTCTACCGTACCTATGGAAACTCCTGACACAGAGGCGATTGACTTTAGCGTTACCCTCATGGTATGAACCCGCCTTTCCAAAATAATTACTGACATAATTTTACAATAATATGCGGGCCAAAGCAACATTAATCCTCTAATGCAGTTGCCTCATCACCGCCTGTAACTGCCGCACTGCTCTTTTTTAAGCTCCTCGTCTTCTTAACGGAATAGTAGGTGAAGACGGCCGTAATGAGAATAATCGCAACACAGATCGGGCGTTTAAAAAAGATCATCCAGGATCCTCCCGACAGCACCAGTGAATTCTTCAGATTTCCTTCCAGAAGGGAACCCAGCACGATACCGAGCACAAAGGGCGCCCCCGGAAACCCGATTTTCTGAAGCACATACATGAGAATGCCAAAAAACATCAAAATGTACACGTTAAACATATTGTTGGAAAAAGAATAGGAACCTGCCACACAAAACAGCGCCAGACCGGTAAACAAAATGGGCTGGGGCAGCCTCGAAATCTTCATAAAGAAACGCAGCAGATATTTGCCTTCTAAAAGCATTGCCACATTCGCCACCAGCATTCCTACCATAATCGCATACATTAAAGGCGATTGGTTGCGGAACAGCATCGGTCCCGGCGTCAGCCCCTTCATGGTAAATGCCCCGATCAGCAGAGCCGCCACAACGCTGCCCGGGATTCCCAAAGTAAACAATGGAATCAGGGAACAGCCGGTAACCGCATTGTTAGCCGCCTCCGGCGCAGCGATTCCCTCCAGCTCTCCGGTACCGAATTTATGGCCGTTTTTAGATGCCCTCTTCCCTTCATTATAAGCCATAAATGCTGCAATTCCGGCGCCGGCTCCGGGAATTGCCCCGATCAGGGAACCGATTCCCGTCGATTTAAGAATAATCGGCAGACAGGCTTTCTTTTCCTCTTTTGTAAGAACATCAGCTTTGTCAATCGCTTCATTATAAACGAAGCATTTTAAATACCCCTTGCTGTATATCTGGTTTAAAATATTGGGAAGGGCAAACACCCCCAATAGAACAGGAAGCAGTCCCAGCCCCTTCATGAGATAGATATTTCCGAAGCTGAAACGGGTAGCTCCCGATGAAGCGTCCACGCCCACACAGGCCATTAAAATCCCCAGGCACCCCATGAATATTCCCCGCATCATACTGTTTCCGCTGACACCCGCTATGATGGATATTCCAAAAAGGGACAGGGCAAAATATTCGGGAGCCGCGAATTTTAATACAAAACCGGAAATGTAAGGGGCTGTGAACAGAAGCAGCAGGGAACTGATCAGCCCGCCGATCACAGACGCATACAGGCACATCTGAAGCGCCTTTCTGGGCCGCCCCTTCCGGGCCAGGGGGTGGCCGTCAAAGACAGTAGCCATTGCCACATTCGTACCCGGCGTTCCTATGAGAACCGCAGTAATCGATCCCCCATAGGTGCCGCCGCAGTAGATTCCCAGAAGAAGCAGGATTCCCGGAAGAATATCCATGGAATAGGTGAGAGGCAGAAACAGAATAACAGCCAGATCCGTAGACAATCCGGGAATGGCTCCAAATACAATCCCGATAAAACATCCGGTAAATATCATAAGGATATTGGTCAGTGTAAATACGTCAACCGTACCGTTTACAATCGATTCAAACACAGCAGCCTCCTCCTTTACAGGAAAACTGTAGGAAGCGGCACCTGCAGTCCATACTTAAACGATGCAAATATCACCACCACCAGCAGTTCAATATATAGATAATGCCTCCAGTTTCTATCCTCCATCAGCCACATGGAAACAGCGGAGAAGGCCATGGACGCCATCAAAAAACCCACATACTTCATCGCCGTCATATAAGCGAGAAGCAGCGCAAAATAGATCAGCACATGTCCTTCCCTGCCAAGATCAATCTCAATCATCTCATCCTTTTTCAGAACCAGGCTGAGAAAAACCAGCCCTGCTCCAAACAGGATCATGCCATAGATTACAAGCTTAGGCAGGTAATCCGGTCCCACAGCCGACGTCACCGTATGAACTTTGGCTTTGATGCTGTAAGGAAGCATCACCCGGAACAGAATGCCCATACATGCAGCAATGATTCCGGAACTCAGATTCTTTTTTAATACAAGTTTCTTCATAGGCCCTCCTGATTTAAAATGAATTCCGGGAATCAGCCTCCTATTTTCTCAGCAAAGGCGGCGCAGTCGGCAATCATGGATTCCACACGCGCGGATACCGCTTCTGTAGAAACATCGGGAAGCATCACAAAACCGGCTTCTGCAAATTCAGCCTGAAACTCCGGATTATCATATACTTTTTTCAGGGAATCCGCCAATTTTTCCACAACCGCATCATCCGTCCCTTTTCTGAGAGAAAACCAGGTGATCGTGGAATAAGTCACGTCAATGCCAAGGCTTTCCAGAGTCGGAACCTGTTCAAATCCGTAGTCCGCATATCCTTTATATGTCTCCTGTCCATATACGGCCAGAGGCACGATTGAACCGTCTTCCACATACTGTGCCGCCTGGTTAAGAGCACAGTAGCAAACTTCTGCCGAACCGTTCATCACATTCACCAGAGCATCCCCGAACCCGTCGCCGTTAACGCTGTCAGATTTAACGCCCAATTCTTCCATCACTATTTTTGAAACCAGAAATGAATCATTTCCCACGCCGGCGCTGGCAAAACGGAGCACTTTCCCCTCCGCATATGATTTTAGTTCATCCATAGTTTTAATTCCAAGCTTGGCATCGACAAACAGTCCGTTCTCCACACTGTCCAGTCCGGCCACAGTCACAAAATCATCTGCGGTAAATTCACAGTCGTTATAGATAGGAGCCACAGCCAGATTGGACGCAGCCATATACTGAATATTATTGGTATTGGGTTCTTCAGTCAAATACTCCGTACATGCGGTGATTCCCCCGGCTCCCGGCCTGTTTTCAACCACCACGTCAACCCCCAGTTCACCGCCCAGATACTTGGCCGTCAGCCGGGCCTTTGTGTCCAGATTGGCCCCTGCTTTTCCGGGAACATAGATGGTTACCGTTCCGGTCGGCCACTTCACCTCCTGGCCTGTAGCCTCTGTTTTCGTTTCCGACGGTTCTGTCTGCGCCTGGCTCTGGGCCGTTTCCTTTGCCGGAGCTGCTGTTGTTGGTTCTGGAGCGCTCTTGCCTGTGCAGGCAGATAAGGCTATCATCATTCCGGCTGCTGCTATAAAACCTGTCAATTTCTTCATATAAACCCTCCTCTTTTTTATGCGTGTCCGTACTGGACATCACCTTTTGTTTTCGATTTCAGCCGTTCCAAAAGCAGCGTTCTCGCCGCATTTGCCACAGCATCTTCATATTCCCCTGATCCTGCCACGTTTTCTCTCTCTTCCGGGTCTTTTTCCAGATCCGTAAACTCCTGATCCCCATTTTCATAAATGATGAATTTGCTCTTTTTTCCAACAATGGCGTTCACATTCACATCACAGTCATAACCGTTCCGGTATTCCACCATACACGTGTCCCGGCCGCTGCCTCCGTCTCCCATAATCTGGCGCGCCTGAGGGATTCCGTCCACATAGGAGGGGATTTCAGCTCCCAGAAGTTCCAGGATGGTGGGCGTTATATCGGCGGCTGAAACCAAAACTTCCGACACCCCTGGTTTGGCCCCTGGAATGTACATGAGAAGCGGGGTATTGATCAGCCCTTCATACAGAAACGGCCCTTTCAGCCACAGCCCATGATCGCCTAAAAGTTCTCCGTGGTCGGATCCCAATAGGATAACCGTTTCATCCATCAGCCCCTGGCGTTCTAATTCATCCAAAATCAACCCCACGTTCCTGTCGATTGCCTCAATCATGGCATATGTATGGCGCACTCTCTCTTTTGCCGCTTCGTTTGGAATACCGCTCTCGTATTTACAGCCGTGTATCCCCTTCCGGCTCCAGCTTCCCTGAAACTGCTGTTTGAAATGGGGTGGACGCCTGTCTAAATCCTCCGGGCCTCCAACCGCCTCTTTCACCGTATGCCCCTTCCACCGTTCATAATCATCATAGCAGGAAGTGAACGGATGATGCGGATCGGGAAAGCTTGCACACAGAAAGAATGGTTTTTCCCTGTCTCTCACATTTCTGAGATAATTCACGCTCCTGTCTCCTACAAAAGCAGAAGAAGACAGTTCTGACGGCATATTGCGGATGCCGCAGATCTCATCGGCGCTGTAAACCTCACCACAGGGAGTTACCGTAAACATGTCATCGGTGCCGCCGTGTTCTTTAAACCATTTATAATAATGCGCCTTCGGCAGTGTATGACCGATAGTCAGTTCCAGATATTCATATCCAAAATATCCTCCCCGGTACCCGTCCTCTCCCGGCATCTGCTCCCAGTTTCCCACACTTTCAAAACTCCTGCCAGCCGATTCCTCACTATAAGGGTTAAAATGAATCTTTCCTATGCTGGCCGTCTGATATCCCAGTTTTCCCAGCTCATGCATAATGGTCCGGCCGTCATCCTGTTTCAAAAGTCCGTTTGTATACACTCCGTGATTCGAAGGATACATTCCGGAAAACCAGGTCATCCGGTTTGGACTGCAGATCGGGTTAGCCACATAAAAGCGCTCACACCTTATCCCCCGGGCCGCCAGCCGGTCTATATTCGGCGTTCTGACATGGGGATTCCCATAGGCGCCAATGCAGTCCTTCCTTAACTGATCCGCCAGAATCACCACCACATTTTTACACCCCATATTCTCTTCCCTCCTTTCATTCTTTGGCTTTCATCTTTTTCCGTTAACGTTAACGTTTCTTCCTGTTTTCAGATTATCATTTCATCGTCATATTGTCAATACTTTTTTACTATCAGAATATATTTTTGTTTATTTTTATTACTATTTTTGGCAAATCACTTCTTGGTCTGCTTTTATCCTTTAATTGTTTATCCGTTATCGTTAACGTATCAACTCTTATATGTCCATTCTATTTTTTTAATACAGCTGTCTCATTTTAAAACTATTCTCCTATTCTCCGGTTTCCTTTAGCGGAACGTTAAGTCTGTTACAATTCTGTATTTCCCTGAAGAAGTTATGCGTGAAGAAGCAGGAAGCGGGGCTGGCGGCAGCAGATAAAAGGGAGTTGAGGTTTCCTGCTGCCTTAACTCCCTTTTATCTGCTGCCGCCAGCCCCGCTATCCGCTTCTTCACGGCTGCGTGCCCGCTGCACCATAATTTTAATAGATCCTCACCTCAAAAATTCTGGCATCCGGATCTCCATTCGCCGCCAGAACCCGTATCTCCACCAGATCCGCCCATATGTCGTCTTTGATGTTTAACACATTCAGGCGCTGATAATTATCTGTAATCATCTTTGTATACATCTCTTCACCATCTCTGTAAAGGGTAATCCGGTAATCCTTCACCAATTCTTTGGCCACGCCCACCGGCTCCTTATCGATAAATGCCTTAGACACAGAGATACATCTCTCTTCCGATAGGTTGGGATCAAAGGTCAGGCGCAGTTGGGATATCTTCTTTACCCCGGGAAGCTTTAGGCTCAACACTTCTCCATCCGGTCCGATTCCCTCAGAACGCCACAGGTTGGATTCCTCCCCCACGGTGCGGGCTATGCCGTTGATGACATGAAAGCCCTCATACCCCGGTCTTTCAGAGGATACGCTGATCCTGCATCTGCGGGCCAGATCCTTCTCGTCCTCATTGCGGGCTCCCGGCAGATAGCAGTCGTTTTTCAGAAGCTCCTGGCGCAGATTCTGTATCCGCTTTTCACCGAATTCCCTTGGAGACATGCCGGCCAGCGATGCCATGGCAGCCGCGGTTCCTGCTGCCTCGCCGCCGACGGCACAGGTTCCCATCACCCGGGCAGAACCCATTGCCAGTTTGGATGCGCTGATATTACGTCCTGCCATCATCAGATTTCCTATTGTTTTCGAGCAGTAACACCCATACGGGATAGAATAAAGGCCTTTAAAGCTTCTGACCCTGGAGGGAATCTGACCCTTTGCCCAAAATCCGCCGGCCGTATGTTCATCCATAGGCCAGCCGCCGTATGCCACCCCATCCTCGTGAATCCGGTTTTCCAGGATATCATGCTCGGTCAGCATATAATCGCCGGCCAGGCGGCGGCTTTCTCTCATGCCCGCCACAGCGCCCACCCATATGAGCTCATAGTTTTCAGCGCCGTGATCTCCGCCATTTTTAATATGATCCCATACGCCATAGACACATTTATACAGTTCATAGCGGATATCTTCTGAGGATTTGATGATGTCATCCCAATCGCCACCCAGTTCGATCCACCAGTAGCCGGATTCCACATCATACTTCTCCACCAGTTCATCAGAATGGTCTTCATAATCTTCGCCCGGCTTCAGCACAACCACATCATCCGCATTATGATAAACGGTGATATCTCCGTGGTAACGGTGGGCAAACCAGCTCTCATCCAAGCTGCAGGCCCAGTCCGGCTTTGTGAACTTCACCGGCTTTCCCATATCCCGGGCACAGAAATAGATGGTGTTTCCCATGGTATTGCCGTCCGGCCGGTCCGGGGCGTCCTTTTCTTTAAATTCCGACTTTTCTTCCCTTCCAATCCGATACTCACAGCCGGCAAAATATCCCAGGGTTCCGTTGCCGGTGGCGTCTATGTAGACATCGGCGGTAAACTGATAGTGCACCTCCGTGGACATCTGGTAACAATCCACATATTGGATTTCCCGGCCATCGGAGGCCACATGATACATGGTCGTATTCATGTAGCTGTCCAGATTTTCGGTATTTTTCACTTTGCTCCACAAAACGCCGTCCCATATGGAATAGTTATAGGAATCGTTTAAATACTTATTTTCCAATTGCAGCTCCATCAGTATTCCGGTCTCGGCCGCATCCTTTTTCCCCCAATGGCAGGAAGCGCCGGAAACATGCATTCTGGTTTCAGAACTGGCGTTGCCGCCATAGACACTGCGGTCCTGAACCAAAGCGGTCCTCGCCCCTTGTCTCGCGGATGCAATGGACGCGCAGATACCGCTCATCCCTCCTCCTACTATCACCACATCATAATGCAGCTTCACCGGCGGATTGCCGGAAGCCGTGGGGATTTCATGGATAAATGTCTTCATAATTTCCTCCTCTTATCAGTCGGACAGGCCGGAATAGTTCCAGACTCCCACCTTCCAAAGGCCGTCCTGATATAAAAATTTACTGATGGAACAGTTGGTGACGGGCAGTTTTTTCTTCGGAAGCCCCATTCCCAGAATATAGCAGAGGGCATAAAAAATAGACCCCTCATGAGCTACAACAGCCACTTTCCATGTTGGATTCTCCGCCGCCAGCTGTTCCATGGATTTCATAAAATCAGCCACCCGGTCAGCTATCATCCCGGCGCTCTCCCCTCCATAGGAAGAGAAGTCATCCCGTTCCCGCGCGTTCAGATAAGACTGGCCATACTTTTTGGCACAATCGCTGACCTTCTGGTATTCCAGGATTCCCACGCTGTGCTCCCGTATCCGGCTGTCCAGAAACTGTTCTTTCTCCAGGAATATAATGTCCGCTGTTTCTTGTGTCCGCACCAGGTCGCTCACGTACAGACGGTCAAATGTCATATCTTTTAACCGCTCACCGGCCCTGGCCGCCTGTTTCCTGCCCAGGCCGGTAAGACCCACAGGCGCCCAGCCGCCATGGCTCACTTCCACATTGCTGATCGTCTGTCCATGCCGAATCCAATATAGTTCCATATCATTCCTCCATGCCGGAACGTTTTTTGCGCAGGCACGCAAACGCTCCCTTTTCTATCTCTTTTTACGCCTGATTCTTCCGCGCCGGTTACCCCCGCTTCCGGGCAGTTAATAGATGCGGACCTCAAAGACCGCCGCATAATCGCATCCATGGGAAGATTTCACAGTAATCCGGACCTCATCAGCTTCCGTTTCGTCGAAATCCAATCTGTTTAAGCGCTGTCCGTTGTTTTCAACTTCCTTTGTACAGACAACTCTGCTATTCAATAACAGCGACACACTGTAATCCTTAACCAGTTCTTTTGGAAGCCCCTTTCCCTGTCTGTCACGCACATTTTTTATCATCGACGGCTGGATCTCATGGCTTAAATCCGTATCGAATGTGAGGCGGACCTGATGGATGGGACTTTTCTCAGCAAGTTTCAGCGCAAGCGTCTGCGGTTTTTTAAGGGAGCCCGATTTCCAGCAGTTCATACGGCCTCCGTAATTCCTGGATATGCCGTTTACCACATTTTCCGCCTGGCAGTTTTTAGCCTGGCTGCTGGCACTGATCTTTGCTTTCCTCGCCAGGTCGGCTTCATCATCGCTGGCAAATCCCGGTATAAAGCAGTCATTTTTTAACAATACCTGCTGCAGCTTATGGATATGCCGCTCCCCTATCTGCCTCGGTGTGCAGCCATATTTGAGCGCCAGAGCTGCCGCCGTTCCCACCGCCTGGCCCCCTGCGGCACAGGTTCCCATAACTCTGGTGGAAGAAAAAGCCATTTTCGATGTGCTGATATCCCGTCCCGCCATCATCAGATTTTCGATATTCCTGCTGTAGTAACAGCGGTAAGGAATCGTATAGCAGCCTTCAAAATTATAGACCCTGGAGCCATAGCTGTTCAAATCCCTGATTCCTCCGGGAACATGGACATCCATTGGCCATCCTCCATAGGCAACCGCATCTTCAAATATACGATTAGCCCGCACATCATTTTCGTTCAATATGTAATCGCCTTCCAGTCTCCGGCTCTCACGGTAGCCGGGCACCATGCCGACCCAGTCCAGATCATAGTTTTCGGCACCGTGGCTGCCTTGGTTTTTGATGTGATCCCAGACGCCATACACGCATTTGAGCAGCTCATCGCGGATCGTCTCCCCCTGTTCAATGATATGGTCATAGTCACCGCCCAGCTCAATCCACCAGTATCCGGCGTCCATATTGGAAAATTCAGGCAGCTGGTTTTTCCCCTCCTCAGGGCTTACCATACCG
Source organism: Clostridiaceae bacterium (assembly GCA_018378255.1). GTDB lineage: Bacteria > Bacillota > Clostridia > Lachnospirales > Lachnospiraceae > CHH4-2. Next base: position 53,047 of record JAGZXV010000008.1, read on the forward strand.
CCTCCATCCGCCTGGGCACAGATTTGGTCCGCATGAGGTCGGTATTTCAAATCTTCCTCTGTGTAGGTGTTGGCCCATACCGGTTTTTCATAATGCACCGGCTCCCCGCGGTCCACAGCCAGAAACATGATTGTATTTCCCATGGTGTCATTATTTTCCCGTTCCGGCGCCGTGGGTTCCTGAAATTCTGCCCGCCCCTCACTTCCCATGCGGGAAGATGCACCGGCCATCACACCGAGGGTGCCGTGTCCGGTTGCGTCAATAAACAGCGTTCCGTAAAAGACAAATTCTGTCTCTGTGCTGTTCTGATGGCATACAATTCCTTTGATCAGACCGTTTTCCATGATAATATCGTCCATGTTTGTATTTAAGTATGCGGTGATGTTTTTCTCCATATGGACTTTTTCCCACATAATCATATCGAAAACCGGAAATGACGCATATGGATTGCGCCGTTTGTTTTCCAGCAGCAGTTCCTCCAGAATTCCTGTTTCCCTCAGATCGGGCTTCGAGGAATGGCAGTTGGCCCCCACAATATGCATCCTGATTTCCGAGCTGGCTGTTCCGCCGAAAACAGACCGGTTCTGTACGATTGCCGTCTTAATCCCTTCTCTCGCAGCCGCAATGGCAGCACAGATTCCCGATATGCCGCCTCCAGCCACAATCAGATCATAAAAAACTTCCTTTTTGTGAAGCGACATGTTTGACCTCCTCCTTTCATCCCTGTATCACAGCTTTCCCGGTCATCCGGTTTGTAGGGATATAATCCAGCCCCATGTCAAGCATCTCCCGTACAGTCTCCGGCGCATCCCCTGCCCGCAGACATACCAGAACCCCTTTTTCATGGGTCTTTTCAACCAAGTGATCCGGAACTTCCGATAAATCATTGAAATTATATGACACTCCGCACCGTCCCAAAGGCCGCAGGATATCCAACGTTTGAGGTGTGCTGAATATATGATGGATAAACACTCCGTCCGACACTTCTCTTGCCGCCAGAAGATGTTCCAGCCGGATGCTGGAGATCACCAGTTCTTCCGCCCTGAAGTATCTCAGAGCAGCCGCAATGACAGCCTCCACATCCATGGTTTTAGTCTCGATAAAAGGCAGCGCCCCATAACTTTTGCAAATCTCTAAATACTCCTCAAACAGCGGCATCCTCTCTTCCCTGTCTTCGGTAAAATGCCGCTTGGATAATTCCTTCCAGTCAGCGTCACACACCCGGCCGTTTCCATCATACAGACTGTCGGTAGTTTCGTCGTGACAGCAGACCAGCACCCCATCCCTGGTGCGGCGCACATCTGTCTCAATCGCCCAGAAGCCGTGTTTTCCGGCCGCTTCAAAAGACTTTAACGAATTCTGCGGCCCCTCCGGCGTAAAACCCCTGTGGGCAATTAATTTCAAATGCTGCAAATCCTGTTTCCGATAAATCCTGTCTTCCATAGCTATCCTTTCACTCCTGTACTGGCGATGCTCTCAATGAAATATTTCTGTGTGAATAAAAACAGCACAATGACGGGAATAATGGCGCTGGCCGCCGCTGCCATCATCAGGTTATATTCGTCCGTCATCTGCATCCAGTACTGGATTCCCAGGGACACCGTAAAATTCTTATTCGACGGCAGAAATATCAATGCATTTAAATACTCATTCCAGGCATTGATAAACGCCAGAACCGTAACGGTCACCATAGGAGGCTTGGTCAGCGGGACGATTATCCGCCACCAGATTTCCCGGTGGGAGGCGCCGTCCATAACCGCCGCTTCCAGCAGTTCATCCGGCAGACCGGCATAGAACTGCCTCAGCAGAAAGATAGACGTAATGTTAAAAAGGGACGGCAGAATTAAAGCCCATAGGGTATCATATATTTTGATGGTATAAAACATCATATAGCGCGGAATAATGGTGGCCTGGGCCGGAATCATCATGGTGATCAGCATAGCGGTGAACACTATATTTTTGCCTTTAAAATTGATTTTAGCCAGAGCATAAGCCGCCATAGAAGATACTAAAAGCTGCCCTGCGGTGCCCACAACAGCCACAAATATGGAATTAAGATACAGATGCCAGAACGGCACCTTGCTGTCATTCCATACCCGCCGGTAGTTCTCCCACCGGAACGTTTCCGGCAGCCAGTGAAAATCCAGGCTGAACACCTCAGATCCCGCCTTTACGGAGGCGGACATCATCCACAGAAGCGGCAGGAGAAAGAGAATTCCACACCCGGTCACCCAGATGGTATTGATCAATTTGATTGTTTTTTGTTTCTTCATTCCTGCTTCCCCCTTAATAGTAAACCCACCGTTTCTGCGCTTTGAACTGGACCAGGGTGATAATCAGAATAACCCCCACCAGAATCCAGGCTTGTGCACTGGCATATCCGAATTTATAGCTGTTAAACGCATTACCGTAAATCTCAGTCACCATGCTGGGAGCATTTCCCGACATTCCCATGATATTGATCACCGTAAAAGCCTTAAAAGCCGCGATCAGCCGGACAATGCAGAGATAGAAGGTGGTTGGGGAAATGAGGGGTAGGGTAATTTTGAAAAACTGCCTGGATCCGCTGGCCCCGTCCACTCTGGATGCCTCATAAAGCTCTGCCGGAACATTTTGCAGGGCCGCCATGTAAACAATCAGGCTGAAACCAATCCCCGCATAGATCATCACACAGATCACCGGAATTTTGCAGAGCGTAGAGCTGGTCAGCCATTTCGGCACCTCGTTCACATGAAAGACAGTGGTTAAAACCATGTTGACCGGCCCGTCGCTCCTGAACAGGAAACGGAAAACTGCCGTCAGCGCCACCATGCTGGAAATGTATGGTACAAACAGGCACATCCGGTTGAATTTCCGCAAAAAGACCTTATCGTTCAGCAAAAATGCGAACAAAAGCGCCAGCGCGATGGAAATCGGCGCCACGGTTATGGCATAAACCAGGGTATTGGTCATCGCCATCTTAAATTTCCTGTCTGCAAAAATACGGATAAAATTCTTAAATCCCACCCATTTAATCCCGCTCATTCCGGATAAAAAATTCCATTCAGAAAAGGAGAGTGCAAGTGACATGATGACTGCGAGCACCACCATGGTCATAAAAATGACCATGGCAGGCGCCATAAACAGCCAACCTGCACGGTTCTCTGCCTGCTGCCGTTTGGTTTGATTCTTCATATATTTCTCTCTTTCTCATAAAAGCCGAAAACAGCCATTATTTCGCATCATCAATCGCCTTCTGCGCATTTTCCTGCAATTCCGCCAATGCATCGTCCACCGTCATTTCCCCATTCAGAACATATTTGGTGTACTCATCAACCAGACTCCGGATGTCGGCATAAGCAACGATATTGTCCTCTGAATAGGCGGGCTCATCGGATGCGATCACATATTTTTTAAATGCTTCCGTATCAATATACTTCTCTGCCTCCTCCTTTGAACCGAAGGTAATATCAAGGATTTTGGAAGCATCAAGTCCGGTCCAGGTGCTGGCATGGCCTGCTGCAAACATATATTTGCTACCTTCTGTTGCTAAAAACCTGGCAAATGCATAGGCAGCATCCGGATCTTTGGCATTGCTGGCAACAGCCACAAAATCTTCCGGCACCACTCCTGCCATGTAATTTGTCTCACCCGCCTGATTCACCGGATAGGGTGCGTAAGTAATTTTAAACTGTGGGTCTGCTGCCGCAATATAACGGGTCAGAATGGATTCCACCGTAGTGGCATTGGTTCCGTTCAGGAACATATCTCTTGATTTGGTGCTGTCCGCCAGATAATTGGCCTTCGAATACCAAATTCCTTCTGTTTCCGCATCGATCTCCCGCTGCAGAATTTGTTTAAACAGCGGATTGTCAAAATCTGCATTGCCCTCTTCATCATAATAAACATTTACCCCTTTTGTCTGACGTGCAGAGTAGGTCCAGTAATCCGTCTGGTTGAAGTCGGAACCGCCATAAACGGCAATAGTTCCTGACGCGTCCTTCTCTGTCAGGGTCCGGCATGCGCTCAGATACTCTTCCCATGTCCATGAACCCGGAATTTCGCCCAGCCCGGCAGCATCCCACTTGTCTTTGTTGATGGCGATATAGAGGGAAATACCTCCCGATGGAAATACATAAGCCCGGTCCTCATATGTATATACATCCGTTCCCCACTCCTTCACCAAATCCAGATTATCTGCCTTCAGCCGGTCGGTGATATCCAAAAGCATCCCGTTGCTCCAGCGGTTTGACGTATTTTTTACACCAAATGTCAGAAGAACATCCACATTTCCCGCCATCATAGCAGTATCCAAACCTACGTTTCCATCGCCGCTGTTTTTATAAACCTCATATTCCACGGTGATATTGGGGTAATGTGTATTAAATTCCTCAATCAGTGCATCGGTTCCGTTAGCTCCGGCAAATGCGGTGTAAAAGCGGACCGTACCGGTCATATCGGCCGCATCAGCGTCAATATAAACCGGCTCTCCGGAATCCGTTTGCTCTGCGGCCGCTGTTTTCCCATCCGTCTCTTTTTCGGCGCCCGGCGTACCGGCAGCAGCCGCTGTTTTCGCTTCGGTCTGCCCGGTTCCAGTCTCTGCCGCATTCTGCCCGCCACAACCTGTAACCATGCCCATAATCATAGAAACTGTGATTCCTAACGCAAGTAATTTTTTCATTTCCTTTCCTCCGCTTCTGGCTTGACTTTATAGGTTTCTTTCTTTATATTAGAACTATAGCATAAAAAATCCGAAAAAACTTCTGGAAATGTGTCGTGAAATTTTCGGTTTTGTGATTAACGGAGGCAGCATGAACGATTATTTAACAGAGCATCTGCGGCATTCTTACATTCCGTCTTATGAGCAGTATCAAAACTTTAAAATTTATTCAAATAAGAGCGGCTGGAAGGATTTTTTTATTGGTCAGAATCTTGTGTATTCCCATCGTACCACCCCTTACATCCCACCATTTTTTCCTGAAAAACTGCATACACATGCCTATTATGAAATCTGCATCTTTTTAAGCGGAAAGATCACTTATGTGGTATCCAGCAATGAGGTATTTCCCCTGCGCGGAGGAATACTCTGCATTCCCCCGGGCATCTCCCACACAGCGCGGCTGATTGAGAAAAGCGAATATGACCGCATCGTCTTTTATTTTGATACCAGGGCATTTGAATTTCTGGGGCCGGGCAGCCTTCCTGCATTTCTCTGCAAGAACGATGCCGATTACCTCACCGTCAACAGTGAATTCCGGGGGCAGTATTACTACCTGCTGGAGCAGTTGGATTACATGACCACACATCTGGACGGCGATATCGCGCTTCAGTGCTTCAGCTTCATCCTGCAGCTTCTGCTCCTGATTGATCAGCATGCTCCGTCGGGAAGAGAATGCTTTTCCAAACTGCCCTCAAAGGTTCTCCAGATCAAGTCCTATATTGACTTGAACTTCCAGACCCTTTCTTCCACCGCCGAGATCGCAGATCATTTTTTTTACAGCCGTGAATATATCTCGCGGACATTCAAACAATATTTCAACACCAATCTTTCCGAATACATCATGGCGAAAAAGATCGAAGCCGCCAAACAGGCATTAAGCAGCGGCCAGTCGGTAACCCAGGCCTTTTCCGCCTCCGGCTACCGCAGTATGTCCGCCTTTATCAATGCCTTCCGCACCGTCACATCGATGCAGCCCTCCGCTTACCGGAAACAATATAACGATGAAAAGGTTAAAAAATAAACCGTTACCGGCAGAAAGCCAAAAAAGCTGCCGCCCTCCGATCATTCAATCGTTGGTGCGGCAGCTTCTTCAAAGCGCAGCCATATTCTATTCTTTTGTCCTCAGAAAATCCCTCTAATCCAAAACCTTCCTCAGCGTATTCTTCAATACCTCTAAATCTATAGGCTTAGCCACATGGGCCGTCATGCCCGCATCCTGCGCAGCCTGGACATCTTCGGCAAATGCGTTGGCAGTCATGGCCACAATAGGGATGGTCACCGCATCTGGCCGGTTTATCTTGCGAATGGCTCGGGTGGCTTCATATCCATTCATCTCCGGCATCTGGATATCCATCAATATCGCGTCAAACGTGCCGCGGGCCGAAGCGCCGAACTCCCTCACTGCCTGTCTGCCGTCTGTTTTCACCACCGAATCCGCCCCGTACATGGCCAACAGCTCACAAAGGATTTCCGCGTTGATGGCGTTATCCTCCGCAATGAGGAAATGACGGCCTGCGAATATCTTGTCGTCTTTCCCCTGCCCGAATCCTGATTCCGCATCCGGAAGGTCTGTTTTGGCGTCTGCCTGGGCGGCTTCACATTCTAACTCCACCTGGAAGGAAGATCCTTTGCCCGGCTGGCTTTCCACCAAAATATTGCCTCCCATCAGTTCCACAAGCCCTTTTGTAATGCTGAGGCCCAAACCGGTTCCCTCCACACGCGAAACGCTGCCGCTCCGGTTAAATGGTTCAAAGATATGGGACAGAAATTCTTCCGTCATCCCGATCCCCGTGTCCCTGACCGTAAACCGGTAGCGTACCTGATTCCCTTCTTTTAACGGAGGCACCTCTTCGATCAGGAAATCCACCCTTCCGCCTTCCGGCGTGAATTTGATGGCATTGCTCAGAATATTGATGAGAATCTGGTTAATCCGCAGCCTGTCTCCATAAAAATAGGAGTGGCCGACTTTTCCGCCTTTTATGTTGAACCTGATTCCGGCCGCCCTGGCCTGTGGCGTCATGATTGCGGAAAGCTGGGCCATCAGCTCCGAAAGAGAGATTTTCATGCGGTTTAACGTGATTTTGGAACGTTCAATCTTGCTCATATCCAGAATATCGTTGATCAGGCTCAGCAGATGTTTGGATGAAATCGATATCTTATTCAGACAATCTGCAACCCGGCCCCGGTCATCCAAATGGGCCGCCGCCAGTGTGGTCATTCCCATAATGGCGTTCATCGGCGTCCTGATATCATGGCTCATGGCGGACAGGAAATCACTCTTCGCCTGATTGGCTTCCTCTGCCAGCGCCAAAGCGTCCTTCAATGTCTTTTTGCTCTGTCTCTCGGCAGCCAGCATGTCCGTCACATCCGCACGCACCATGCAGACCGTCCTCCGGTTTTCATCTCCCCAAAGCACATTGACCTGCTTAAATCTCAAACCGTCTTCCGTCGGATAAGGCAGTACAAAATCATAGCCGGAAGGCTTTTCCTCAAGCTTCTTCAGCATGGTATCCAGGCTGAACTGCCTCTTGATCTCATTTATATCATTATCTGATTCATAATGGTTTTTAAACGTATACACTGAAGAATCATAACTTTCTTCTACATACGGAGACAGGTTTTTCAACACGGTCTCACGGGTATACATAACAAAACGTCTGCTGTGGATATCGATGAATCCCATCAGTTCAAAGGTATATGCCATCATATTGAGCAGTCCCTGCTGTTCACGGACGGAATCCGTGATATCCGTCCTCACCAGACAGACACGTCCAAGCCGCAGGTCAACGGCCGATACTGTCATATTCTTTGTGCGGATATCTCCTTTTTCATCTGCCAGAGAATAGGTAAATGTATAAGGCCCTTCCTCTGTCAGCCGCCGTCTGATCTCCTCCGGATCCAGAGATTTGGCATACAGTTCCTTGTCTCTGGGCACCACCGCATTGTTCTTCATATTGGCCGTCCAATGGGAATGGCTTCCGGTCACCGGTATGGGGCCTGCATATTTGTTATTCGTCAATATGGTATAGGTATCCTGCAGAAGGTCTAAATCGATGACAAAATCGTGGCTGGTAACGGACAGCTGATGCAGGATCTTGTCCGTTACCGTCTGACCGGTAATATCCGTCACCGTCAGGATTCCTGTAATATCCCCGCTGTCCGGAGTTTCAACCAGATTGACCTTAAACTGGACATACCGCCCTCTTTCTTCCCTGGGCAGCTTGACAAAACACCTCTGGATCTGTTCCGTTTCATTCCTTTTAAACGCCTCCAGAGCCGGTCTGTTGAGGTAAGTGTTTAAAAACTGCTCCCTCTCTTTTTCGTCCACAACAAGGGTGGAAATTCCGGTAAAAAATTCTTCCCTCACCGTACCAAAATTTTTCAAAAGGTCGGAATCCGTATGATCGATGATTTCCAAAATAATATTCCGGGTGATATTGCAGTGGCCGATAATCAGCGCATTGGGATCAGGAGTCTTATAATGCTGGAGAATCATATCCTTATACTGCCGGCGGATCTTCTCCCTCTCCTCCCGTTCCTTCGTAATATCGTGATAAACCGCATAAACCCGGCCTTCTCCGCCTTCATTCTGTATCAGGGAAAGGGTATTCTTCACCCATACATAGTCATCCTTTCCCTTTTTCAGCCGGTATACGAGTTCACAGTGGCTGCCTCCTCCGGCTATATATGCGTCCATCTGTTCATTCACATACTGCCTGTCCTCTGGGTGAACTCCGGTCATCGCATCCTGGCGGTAGAGCTTCCAGGCTTCCTCCATGGACATTCCCGTCATGGCGACAAAACCATCGGATAAAAATTCCGGAACCATGCTTCCGTCTTTCTTATAACGGACTACCGCCAGGCCGCCGGGCATGTTCTTCACCATAGTCTGAAAATACTGTTCCAGCCGTTCCTTCTCTTTCCTGGTGATAACTTCTTCTGTTACATCCCGGACATATTTGATATAGGCAGGGATTCCGTTCCAGTTTGTTTCCCGGAAACGGGTGCTGTAGAAACGGCCGCTCCCATCAATTTTCATCTCATGTTCCAGCCCGTCCGGTTCATGGCCGGTCAGTGTACAGAATTCACAGGGCGCGTTTTTCCCCTGGAGCGCGCTGTAACATTTTTTGCCGACGCAGTCCTTCTCCTGCATGAAAAGATCTTTAGATTCATTGACGTAGAGAAGGTCGTAATTCCGTTTATCAATCACATAGATTCCATCCGCCGTCTCATTGGCAATTTGCTGGTACAGATGGGTTTCTTCCGACATACCGGTAAAAACAACATAAAATCTGGCAACATCGGAAAGAGGCCCCATGCGGCGGCCATTGAGATGAATCCAGATCAGATGCCCGTCTTTATGGTACATGCGGTAGGAGACATCCAGCACCTCTCCGCTCAGAAGCGCTTCCTGGGCCGCAGCCGCTACCCGTTCCCTGTCCTGCTCATAGATAATGCCGAAAATGCCTTGGTCCACGATATTATTATAATCTTCTCTGGTATGGCCGGAAAGGGCCATAACGCCGTCGGAGATAAAGGTGGGGATAAAACGCCCCTTCTCCACCCGGTAGCTGGCAATGCCCC
>JAGZXV010000216.1 GCA_018378255.1 Clostridiaceae bacterium
CATGGTTTCCGCCGCCAGATGGTTCCAGCAGTACATGCCGTGGTCAAAATAAAGCTTCATTTCCGGAGCGTAGCTCTGAAAGAATCCCGGTTCCTCCATGGACGGGATTCCCGCGGCGTCAAACCCCGCCTCCAAAAATGCCTGGCGGTTTTTAAGGAAATAATCCCTGGCGGTTTTACGGAAGATCCGCGGCATCATCAAATAGCAAAGGAGGCCCTTTTCATGACAGACCTGCACCGTCCGGCGCCAGGCCTCCGACCCGAAGCTTTCGCTGGCCAAGGAAACAGAAAACGTCCTTTGGCTCTCCCGTTTCCACTCTCCAAGAACCGAAAGCGCTGTTTCCAGCTGCTCCTTCGTACTGACGAATACGGAAATCTCCGGCGCCACCGCAGTCCTGGGCTCCATCAAACGCTCCGGCGCGTCCGGGCTTTCTGGAGCTGCATAGCGGCCGGGCGCAGCCGTAAGCTCCGAAACCGGCTCTCTCCGGTATCGGGAAACCAGTTCCTTTTCCAGATGCTCCAGCGCAGTCCGGCGCAGCCGGTTCAGCTCCTGGACCGGAAGGAACCCCCTTCCCTCCGTTGTCACCGACAGATCCTCAAATACAAAGGGCGAATCCCCGGTCTTTAACAGCTGCTTTTTTATCCGTTCTTCTTCCATGGGAGCATTTTGGGCCTCCTGGACCGTCTGTCCCTCCTCCTGCAAAAGAAGCGTCTCCCCGAAAGCCCCGCCTTCCCTGCGGCCCTCTGCCAGCTTTGCCTCCAGAGTCAGCCTGGCCGGCTTTCCCACGGAAAAGTATCCGGTTCCCTTGATGGGGATCTTCACATCCTCGTTCCCATACGTCCGGTCAAGGAAATCAAAATAGGCCGGATCCCCGGTCGAACAGCTCCAAAAGGCGTCTTGTATCCTCCGGATCGATCCGGTATCCTTCCCGCCCCTTCTCAAAGTACAGATCCACATATTTGCGGTAAATGCTCACGACCCCCGCCGTATAGCGCGGGCTCTTCATCCGGCCTTCGATCTTCAAAGAGACAACGCCGGCCTCCAGGATATCCGGCAGAAGCTCCAGCGTATTCAGATCCTTTAAGCTTAAGGGATAGTCGTCACCCTTTTTCCCCACCGTTTTTTTGTCCCGCTCCGCCGTAAAGGGAAGCCGGCAGGTCTGGGCGCACCGCCCGCGGTTTCCGCTCCTGCCGCCGATAAGGCTGGAAAACAGGCACTGGCCGGAATAGCAGTAGCACAGCGCTCCATGGACAAAGGTTTCCGCCTCCAATCCCTCGATCCCGGCGATGGCGCGGATCTCCTCCAAAGACAGCTCTCTGGCGGGAACAACCCGCACCGCTCCCATCTCCTTTAACATTTTCGCGCTGTCGCTTCCCGTTACGGTCATCTGGGTGCTGATATGGAGCGGAAGCTGGGGGAACTGCCTTCGCAGATAAGAAAACACGCCCAGGTCCTGAACCAGGACCGCGTCCAGCCCCGCCTCATAATATGGCTTCAAATATGCGTAAAGCCCGAAAAGCTCCTGTTCCTTCACAAGCGTATTGACCGTCATATAAATCCGGCAGCCGTGAAGATGGACGAAATCGATGGCCCGGACCATCGCTTCCTCCTCCAGATTCTCCGCATACGCTCTGGCTCCGAACCGGCTTCCGCCAATATAGACCGCGTCGGCTCCCGCATTGACGGCCGCCCGCATACTCTCGTAGGAGCCGGCAGGCGCTAAAAGCTCTACCTTTGACTGCTTCATCCCTTCTCCTTTCCGCCGGTTCGGCTTCTCCGCGCCAATCCAGCGAACCCTCTCTTCCCATGGAAGCAAAACAGGACCGCTGCATTTCATCCATGCGGCCGCCCTGTTTTAGACGCCTTATTTCGATTCCTCTCTGGCGGCGTCCAGCTTCATCTGCACACCGATCAGCTCATGCTTTAAGCTGTACACCTCTTTTTCCAGATCCTCGTTCTTATCCTTTAAGCGCCTCGCCTCTTGAACCGCCTTAAAATAGTCGTCTGCCAGATTCAGATAAATCATCACTTCCTGATAATCCTTATTCTGTCTGGTAAAGCCCGGCTGGGCCTTAAGGCCGGAGATTTTTTCATTGATATAGGACGCCACCTTCTGCATATATTCCTGATCCTCTGCTCCGCCCAGCGTATAAATATTTCCGTCGATCAGAACCTGCGTATAGTTTTTATCTGACATTGCATCATTCTCCTTTTCCCAGTCCAAAATGCCGGTAGGCAAGCTCCGTCGCCATCCGTCCCCGGGGCGTCCGGTTAATCAGACCATTCATCAACAGATACGGCTCGTACACATCCTCCAGCGTGCCCGCGTCCTCTCCGATGGAGGCCGCCAGCGTTTCCAAGCCCACCGGTCCGCCGGAAAACTTCTGGATGAGCGTTAAAAGAAGGGTCCGGTCATTATTATCCAGTCCCAGCTTATCCACATCCAGGATATCCAGCGCAAAATCCGCCACTTCTTTTGTAATGATCCCATCATACTTTACCTGGGCAAAATCCCTGACCCTTTTTAACAGACGGTTAGCCAAACGGGGCGTCCCTCTGGACCTTTTTGCAATCTCCATAGCGCCGGAATCTTCAATCTCCACGCCCAGCACTCCGGCCGAACGGCAGACAATCGATTTCAGTTCCTCCGGCAGATAAAAATCCAGCTTCTGTACCACGCCAAAACGGTCTCTTAGAGGGGCTGTTAAAAGGCCGACTCTGGTCGTCGCCCCCACAAGGGTAAAATGGGGCAGATCCAGCCGGATGGACCGTGCAGACGCATCCTTTCCCAACACAATATCTATGGCGAAGTCCTCCATCGCCGGATAAAGCACCTCCTCTACCTGGCGGTTCAGCCGGTGGATTTCATCCACAAACAGCACATCCCCTTCCTGAAGATTGTTGAGGATAGCGGCCATCTCTCCCGGCTTTTCAATAGCCGGGCCAGACGTAATTTTCATATTAACGCCCATCTCATTGGCAATAATCCCGGATAATGTGGTTTTCCCCAATCCAGGAGGTCCATAAAACAGCAAATGATCCAGGGAGTCCCCTCTGGACTTGGCTGCCTGTATATAAATCTTCAGGGTAGACTTAATCTTTTCCTGTCCAATATAATCATCCAGAAGCTGGGGACGCAGGTTCTGTTCAATCTTTTTCTCTTCATCCGTAACTTCTGTAGTAATAATTCTTCGCTCCATCATAACCTCCACACCCTAACTGGGGTATAAATCATTTTTTGCCTTTTACTATAAAAAGGACAAATGCTTCAAAGAGGCCTTCAGCACATCTTCCACTGTCATTTCGTCCGTGATCTCAACCTGTCTGACCGCCTTAGCGGCTTCACTTCCCGAATATCCCAATGCGACTAACGCTTCCATCGCTTCTTTTCCAGTCTGCCCAACCAGACCGCCTCCGCTTGGCGTTTCCATCTCCGCTTCCTGAGGAAGCATATCTTCTATATGCACTCTGTCTTTTAAGTCCAGAATCACCCTTTGGGCTGTTTTCACTCCGATTCCAGGCGCCTTGGATATGGCCTTGGCATCACCTGAAATAATCGCCAACCGAAGGCTGTCCGGTGTCAGTGTGGACAGCACGCCCAGGGCCCCTTTTGGCCCGATTCCATTGACACCGATGAGCTGCTTAAACATATCCAGATCCTGACGGCTCAAAAAACCGTACAGGCTCATGGCATCTTCCCTCACCTGAAAATAGGTGAACACCTTCACTTCATGTCCGATTTTAGGAAGTCTCTCAAGGAGGGACAGCGGAACATGAATATTATAGCCGATATTGCCGGCTTCCACCACAATTGTATCTTCAAATGTTTCAACCAACAGTCCTTTTATATATGAAATCACTATGAAATCTCCTTTATTATATCTGACGATATCATACCATAGCCGCGAGACATTTGTAAATAACAATACCGAACAAATATTCTGTCTGCAGTGATCCGGACAGTTGACTTTTCCCCCTTCTGCCCTTTATAATGTGTATGCAGGCAGGATTTGCCCGCAGATTGACAGGAGAATGCCATGATTACGATTGATAAACCGATTTCCCTTCCCGATACCTATCCGCTAAACCGGATCGGCAGTCTGGATGACCTGCTATTTTTTGATATAGAAACCACCGGATTTTCCGGCGATTATTCCAATCTGTATTTAATTGGATGTACTTATTATAAAAATGATTCCTGGCATCTGATTCAGTGGTTTGCAGACACTCGGGAATCAGAGCCGGAACTTCTGCACGCTTTTTTCAGATTTTTAAAGAATTATAAAATTCTGGTCCATTTTAACGGTGATGGCTTTGATATCCCCTATTTGCTCAAGCGCTGTAAATTCTACGGCTTTCCCTATGATTTCTCCCAGGTAGAAAGTTTTGATATTTACCGCAAGATCAAACCCTATCGGTATCTGCTTCAGCTGGACAGTCTGAAACAGAAATCCATTGAATGCTTTTTGGGGATCAACCGGGAAGATACTTATAACGGCGGCCAGCTGATCGAAGTTTATCACGATTATTTAAGATCCCATGATGATTATCTTTATCAGCTTTTAATCCTTCATAATGAGGATGACTTAAAAGGAATGCCCCAAATACTGCCAATCCTCAATTATCCCGATTTTTTCGAGCATCCCTTTGAGTTGGTGAATCAGGCGATCGAGTCCTTTACCGATATTTTCGGAGACCCATACCGCTCGCTCATGCTGACATGCAAAAGCCGGTACCGGATCCCGGTCCCTGTAGAGCGTTCCCTCTTATTTGCAGCCTGCCGCGCCGAAGATGATTTGCTGCTGTTGTCCATTGGGCTTTTTGACGGCTGCCTTAAACATTTTTATCCGAATTATAAGGATTACTATTATCTGATTTATGAAGATACGGCCATACATAAAAGCGTGGGAGAATTTGTGGACAAAGACGCCCGGAAAAAAGCGACTCCTAAAACCTGTTACACGAAAAAGAACGGCTGTTTCCTGCCGCAGTTTGAACCGGTTTGGGAGCCATATCTCCAGAGCGAATATAAATCAAAAGTGACCTATATCGAATATGAGGATGCTCTATTTAATGAGCCGGACAAATTCGAAGCCTATCTCCGCCAGTTGATCGCACAGCTTCTCTCCAAGTCCTCAAACTGATATTTGATATTAATATATGGGAATATAAAGTTATTTAAACACAGAGACATCCGAAAGAGCCTTACGTAATAAGGTCTTCCCGGATGTCTTTTCATATTTCTCGTGTGCCGGAGGGCAGCGAAACAGCTTTCTCATCATCTAATAGCTTTTCTGTTTCAGAAGTGCCCTGATATAGGCAAATGTTTTCTCTTCCCCTTCATCCCTGAGCATCAAAAGCAGCTTTTCAAGCAGCGCTCTTGTTTCAGGATTTATCACGATATAAGGTCTCGTAAAGCTATAATATTCCCACGGGGAACTGTTCGTATAATTCTTCCCCTTATAGACTTTAGAGGCCGCAATCCTGTCCATCATCATCTCAACCACATATCTGAGAGGCATTTTATGACCTACCAAACCATCCTGAAGCCTGGTGGAAAAATCAATCCAATACTCAAAATGATGTTTATTCCGTCCTTTATGATGAAGCCAGGCTTTAGAAAAGCCCAAAACTTCCCTCTCAGCCGCGTTAGGACTCCGGTTGCCCTGATAATACTTCACCCCGGACCAGAATTCTGTGGGACTGTACTTGGATAAATCATGCAGCAGCCCCTGCTTAAACAGCCCTACCCGGAAACAATTTTTCATAACCAGCAGCTTATGCTGGGTTATGGTAAAGAAATGATTCCATATATTCTGTAATTTCATCTGTATTCCTCTTTTACACTATATTTTATTAGATTTTTCAGTTTTTAACAGAAAAATATTTGACACCTTTTTAATAGTATGATATTCTTAGGGAGGTTGCAGGATAGACTGCAAACCACTACTATTTTTTATATTTTTTGGAGGTATCATCATGAGTAAAGGTACAGTTAAGTGGTTCAATAACCAAAAGGGTTACGGATTTATTTCCGACGAAAGCGGTAATGATGTATTCGTTCATTATTCAGGTCTGAATATGGACGGCTTCAAATCCTTGGAAGAAGGCGCTGAAGTAGAATTCGACGTTGTTGACGGCGCTAAAGGACCACAGGCTACCAACGTAACCAAATTATAATCATCTGGTGTTTAACTGTCATTAAACATCTGCCGGTGTACCTTTTTTCATTACTTATAGAATGAAGCAATTCGTTATACCGCACGTGATTACAAGCAAGAGCCATCCCATGATGGCTCTTTTTGTATCTCTATAGTGCTGAAATGTAGTTAAAAACTTCTTTCTGTCACCGTTTGGTTAAGGCCACACTCTAATGTGTGGCTTTCGCCAACAGCTCTTTCAGCTCATCTACAGTAAAAGAATAATTTTTATTACAGAAATGACAATTTACTTCAATTGTTTCCCCTTCTTCAATCATCTGGGAAAGTTCTTTTCTTCCTATGCTGATAAGCGCTTTTTCCACTCTGTGTTTTTCACAGTTGCAGTAAAAGCAGGTATCCATCTTCTCTGTAATTTCCAGTTTAAAATCCCCCAAAATCTGCTCCAGGATCATCTCCGGCGTTTTTCCCTCATCCAAAAGCGTTGTGACAGAGGAAACCTGTCCCAGTTTTGTCTCCAGCCCGCTTATAATTTCCTCAGAAGCGCCCGGCATAAGCTGGATAATAAATCCACCGGCCTGTTTCACAGTATTGTCCTTATTCATCAATACACCTAAAGCCACAGAAGACGGCGTCTGCTCAGATGTGGCATAGTAATAGGTCAGATCCTCCGCAATTTCACCTGTTACCAAAATTGTCTGGCCCACATAGGGTTCTTTCAATCCGATATCCTGAATCACGCTTAAAACGCCTACTCCCAAGGCTCCGCCCACATCCAGTTTCCCTTTGGAATTAGGTGGAAGCATAACGGAGGGGTTAAATGCATAGCCTTTCACATTTCCCCGGGAATCAGCAGTTACCGTAAGGCCCTCAATCGGCCCATCTCCCTGAATCTTAATGGTGAGCAGATCATCCTTCCCTTTCATCATGGCCCCCATCATTCCCGCGGCCGTCAAAAGGCGTCCTAAGGCCGCTGTAGCCACAGGGCTTGTATTATGAAGGGATCTGGCCTTTTCAACCAGTTCCTTTGTTGTAGATGCAAACGCGCGGATCTGTCCGTCCGCAGCCGTTGCCCTGATGATATAATCTGACATGTTTTCCTCGCATTCCGCCGCATCTGAGCGGCTTTTTTCTATTATTATTGTCTGTTTCCTGTCTCTATTTACCAACAGCAGTCTTTATTTTCCCGATTCTCTGGCAATTATATAGACGCGTTCACTGTCCTCCTGTGCCGCATCTCTGGTAAATGCATCATAGCATTCCACAAATATCAGCCCAGCCTCCATTAATGCCTGTCTGATCTCATCCAGGCTATAGGCCCTCTGATAATGGACTTCCTCATACTTCCGGTACAAATCCTCCTTTTCTTTAACAAAAAGGGTCAGGTCGTATTCGTTAATCCGTTCCTCCTCATCATAGTAATTATCCCAGATGAAACTGCCCTCTTCCCGATTTTCCGCAATCGTAGAATCCGCCAGAATCTCCCTGTATTTATACTCCGTATTCAAATCGAAGATAAAAATTCCGCCCGGATCGAGATAATTATTGACCAACTGAAACACCTGTACCATGTCCTCATATGTGAGAATATAATTCATGGAATCACAAATGCTCACCACCGCAGCAACCGTACCATAAAGTTCAAATTCTCTCATATCCTGTAAAAGATAAAGAATGTCCCTGCCGGACACAGATTTCTTATCCAGTGCAATCTCAAGCATCTCTTCCGAATTATCAATACCGATCATATCATAACCGGATTTTGATAAGAGTTCAGTCAGGCTTCCGGTTCCGCATCCCATATCCAGAACCAGCCCTTTATCAATTCCATATTCCTTTAAAAGCCCTGTCAGATATTCACACCACTCCTCATATGGAATGTTGTCCATAAACATATCATAAACAGCAGCAAAGCTCGTATATGCATCCATACGCTTCCTCATTCCGCCATATCATACAGCATAAGTTTTAACCACATTATCATATCAATTTTTTCTTATAAAAGCAACTAATAATCGCAGCCGATTATTGCGCTTGATTATTGCCCCCACATTCCTTATACTTATAAGAAAAAAGGAAAGATAACATACATGAAAAGAACACCGAACAGAACCAACGTAAAAAAACTGCTGCTGAAACGACTCGTTCTCCCCATTCTTCTGCTCCTCATCTGCGCCGCTATTTTCCTGTCTCTTCCTGTTCACAACTATCTGTCGCCCAGACCATTAAACCAGACGGACCATATGGAAGATGTTTATGATAAAAATGCGCCCTACATTACATTAACCGCAGATACCCTTTATTATACCGGATTCGATTACCAGCATAACGGAAAGCTGAAAGGCCATTATTATTATACACTGAGCCAGAAACGCTGCCAGTTTTACCTCCTGAAATCCCAGGATAACCAG
Organism: Clostridiaceae bacterium; assembly: GCA_018378255.1. GTDB lineage: Bacteria > Bacillota > Clostridia > Lachnospirales > Lachnospiraceae > CHH4-2. Next base: position 8,570 of record JAGZXV010000216.1, read on the forward strand.
CCGCCCAAACCAGTTATGGATCATGTGACCTTAAAAGGGACCCTGGAACCATTTGACGCCTCCCTCTATCATACTTTAACGGCTCAAATGGCCCAAACTCTCTCCTGGACAAGCCAGGAACTGGAATCCATATCCCCTCCCTATATCATCTCCACAATTCCATACTACAAAATCCGCCAGCTGGTCCTGATGGCAGCGCTGGCCATCTGCGTTTTACTGGCTGTTGGGGATATTATAAAAAATTTTGTTCTGGCATCCATTAGCTTGGCGAGGAGGTAAATTGGGGTTTTGGGGAGAAAGTTACGCAGGAAAGCGGGGCGGAGGGATGGCGGAGAACCAGGGCGGGAACCGGAACGGAGGAACCAAACGATACAGGGATCTGATTCCAACCGTTAAGTGGAACTAAGGCTCCCAGCATGAAA
>JAGZXV010000217.1 GCA_018378255.1 Clostridiaceae bacterium
CTAGTAATGAACCCACTTTTTCTGTCCCCAGAAATTAAACAGGGTGACAGCAAGGATAATCGCAAACAGGACTACCGCCTCCGCAGATGCATATCCGAACTTATAGGATCCGAACGCGTCTGAATAGATCACCGTAACCATGGAGGTATTTCCCTTGGCCGAGGTTCCCGTTGTCATGATATTAATGGCCGAAAACACTTTAAAAGAAGCGATCAGGCGCACGATAACCAGATAAAATGTGGTAGGGGAGATCATGGGAAATGTGATCTTCCAGAACTTCTGCCAGCTGGACGCGCCGTCGATGTCAGCTGCCTCATAAAGGCTCACAGGCACATTCTGGATTGCCGCCATATAAATGATCAGCTCATATCCGATGGCCGACCAGATCAGCAGAATTATGATCGGATATCTGCACAGGGAGGAATCCGTCAGCCACTTTATGGGCTGTGAAACCACATGCAGATTCATCAAAACCGTATTTATCACGCCTTCTTCCCGGAACAGGAACTTAAAAACCGCTGCCAAAGCCACAACGCTGGAAATATAGGGGATAAAAAAGCAAAGCCTCAATGTCCGCTTAAAAAATACTCTTCCATTTAACGAATATGCCAATACCAATGCAATGATGATGGATACGGGAACAGTTGTAACAGAGTAAACGAATGTATTGACCATCGCCTGTTTAAACAGACGGTCCTTCCCCAGATCTTTAAAGTTCTCTAATCCCACCCATTTGATTCCATCCAGCCCGGAAAGAAAATTCCATTCGGTAAAGGATAAAAAAATAGAAAAGAAAAACGGAAATGCCACCAGGGTCAGAAAAGCAATCAGCGCCGGCGCGATGAACGCATACCCGATCAGATTTTCTTTCTTTTTATTCATAATTTCTATTCCTTTCCTGGTTATCCGCCGCCCCTCTGTCCGTCAAAGGGGCGGCAGACAATCATCTCTGCTCTTTCTTTATGGCTTCATTCGCGACTTCAGCGGCTTCTTTCATGGCCTCTTCCGGGGTCATTTCACCGTTAAAAGCATACATTGCATATTCATTTATTGCATTCGTCACATCCGCATAAGCTGCCATCTGCGTCTCCACAAAGGTCGGATTGGTAGGAACGCCTACGATCCGCTTAAAGGATTCCACATCGATCAGCTCTGCTGCTTCTGCTTCCGAACCGAAGATTAAGGATACCAGATCATCCGCAGCCGTTCCCCTCCAGGTGGACTGATGGCCCGCAATCACCAGATATTTAGAACCATAAGTGGAATACCACTTTAAGAAAGCCCATGCGGCCGCCTCATCCTTGCACCCCTGGGTAATTCCCGCATGGGAAAAGATGGCAACGCCGGACATATAATTGGTCTGTCCCTTTTCTTCTACCGGGAATGGTGCGAACGCAGTTTTAAAATCTGCCGGATAATTTTCCCTGTCCCTGATAAAACGGATCATATTCGGATTCACTGCGCTGGCCGCCTCGCCCGACATATAGGTCTGCTGGGTCTGGATGCTGTCTGAACGGTAAATCGTCTTCGGATACCAGATCTTCTCAACATTTTCCGCATTGATTTCTCTCTTAAGGGAATTTATGATCAGGTCGGAATCGAAACAGGCCAGCCCTGTTTCATCATCGTAATACCGGTCCGTACCATAGACCTGCTGTTTCGGATAGGTAAAATAATCCACCGAATGATAGTCTGTTCCTCCATATACCAGCACATTTTCCCCGTCTTTTTTCGTCATCTTCCGGCTGGCTTCCAGATATTCATCCCAAGTCCACTCTTTTGGAATTTCTCCCAGCCCCGCCTCTTCCCAGGCAGTCATATTGATGCACACATAATAAGAAAGGCCGCCGCAGGGGAATGTATAGATCCTGTCGTTATATGTATATACGTCCGTACTCCAGTTATCGGTCAGGCTGATCCCCTCTTCTGTCACTTTGTCCGTCAGATCCATAAACAAATCATTGCTCCACCTTTTGTATGTATTGTTCAGCCCAAAGGAACCGAGCACATCGATTTCCCCTGACATGATCGCTGTATTGACGCTCATATTTCCATCTGAATTGTTGCTGTAGCTGGTCAGCTCCACTTTGATGTTGGGATAAACCTTATTGAACTCTGCGATCATATCGTCCATACCCGCATCCCCTTTAAACGGCATCCAGAAACGGACTGTTCCGCTCATATTGGTATCATCCTCTAAAATCCAGCTTTCGATATCTCCCGGATCCGCCTGCTTCGCCCCGCTCTCCGTTTCCTTTGCGCCTTCCTCTCCTTTGGCGCTTTCTTCCGTTTTAGCGCTTTCTTCCGCTTTTGTGGTTTCCGCTGCTTTCGTAGTTTCCGGCGCGGCCTTGTTTCCCCCGCCGCATCCGCCAAGAAGGCCGGCCATCATGACTGCTGACATTATTGCTGCGATCTGTTTCTTCATAAAATCCCTCCATGCTTATTTATATTCAATCCGCCCTGCGGACTGATTTGCTTACCCCAGATACACCTGATTTTCAATCAGTCTTTCTTTTAATGTTTCCCTGTCTATAAAACGTACCTCTTTTCCTGTTTTCACGGAAATTGCGGCCGCCATACCGGCTGCCTGACCCATAGCCATCACCGGAGGCATGACCCTGACAGCTCCGGCTGCCTGTGATTCCGCAGAGATACACCGTCCCGCCACCAGAAGCCCGTCCACATCACAAGGCACCAGACACCCATAGGGAACGCCGTAATAGGCGCCTTTTTCAATGGTCAGGTATTCATTGCTTCTCGGCCCGTAACGGCCATGGACATCTACGGAATTGGAACATACCAGCACCCGGTCATCCGGCACCTTTCCCTGAAGGATGTCCTCCAGCGTCAGCCGGTACTCTCCCCGGATATGCCGGCTCTCCCGGATTCCTAAAGAAGAAGCGGTACTCATCAGTTTTGCGTTGCCGCACCCCGGAATATAGGTGCGGATCATATGCAGAATCTCCTCAACTTGTCTGCGCCCTTCCATTTCTCCCTTTGACAGGCTCCGGTTGTCAGTGGAGTCAATTCCCATAATCCTTGAAGTGTTCACACACCATTCATCCGGTTTCACTCCCCGGTACAGGCCGACGGAAACCCTGTCCAAACTCCATTCTCCATGCTTCCTGGCCTCTGATACCCACCAGTGGAAGCTGCGGTAATTGATACCGTCTTTCCTGTAAAAATTCTCTCTGTTTTTTGTTATATCCGCTTCCACCGCTCCGGTATCTACATTGCAGATGCGGAAAAATAATGTGGCCGGCTGTATCAAATTCAGCTTTTCATCGCCCATCTCCCAGGGAACCCCGGCGCGGTAAGCCACATCCCCGTCTCCGGTGCAGTCGATCACCACGTTTGCATTGATACGTTCAAAGCCTGATTTGGAATGAAGGATAACCCCTGTCACCTTCTTTTTTTCCATCACCGGTTCCGTAAATGTAGTATGGTACAGCACCTCTACCCCCGCTTCTTCTAACATCTCATCCAGAACCATTTTTAAAATTTCCGGATCAAAAGGTGTTACGTGGTCGTGTCCGTCCCGGATCCAGGAAGTAAACGCGGTCCCTTTTCTCACCTGTGAAGGGTGAATGGCGCCTCCCCTCTTTACGAGCCGGTCTACAATCTCAGCGAACAGTCCCCTGATGATCATATTTTCCCCGTCTTTGTCGTAGCAGGTCATAAATGGCCCCACAAGCCCCTGTGTTGCCATGCCTCCCGCACAGCCGCCCTGTTCTGCCATAACCGTAGCCGCGCCTTCTCTTGCGGCCGCAATGGCCGCGCATACTCCGGCAGGCCCTCCGCCGGCCACAAACACATCCGCATAAGTGGTTTTCATCCCATCTGTGCCGGCCAGTTGTTCTATCATTCTATACACTCCCCCTTATCAAACAGTTCCGCTCCCGAATCCATAAGCGCCTTCTGGACTTTCCTGTAATCCAGTCCGCCCGTTCCTATCCCGTCCATAGCGCAGATTGCTGCCGCAGTTCCGGCCGCCTGCCCTGTGGCAAGGGCAATTCCCATAACACGGTAGGAGCCGTGCGCCCTATGGGTACCCGAAATATTCCTGCCGGCCAGAAACACCCCGTCCAGATTCTTTGGAATCAGGCTCCGCAGCGGAATATCATATGGAACAGCCGGCTTCGAATGGCCCTCTGCCTGGCCTCCGCCCTTAGGATTATGGATATCAATCAAAAACCAGGCGTTATGTACCACCACATCCGGGAATCTGGCCCCTGTCTCCACATCCTGATCCGACAGCACATATTCCCCGGTAAACCGCCTCGTCTCTCTCACGCCAAGTGTGCTGGCCGACGCTTTTACATAGCAGTTTTCATACCCCGGAACAAAATCCTTTAAAAACCTGACCACCAGATCGATCTGCCGCCTCAGTTCCAGTTCTGCCTCCAGAATTCCTTTTGCCTCCAATACCTCACAGCCGTTGGCCTGGGTAGCGTTAACCTGCCGTTCGCCGGGATAAAAGGTACGGTGCAGCCGCACAATTGACACATTTCCAGGCAGAATGCCCTTCTCACAGGCCTCACGGCACAGCTGCGAATATTTTTTCCCATCTGGCAGCGTGACCGGGTCGCTTCCCCCATAGCAGGCGATAGCCTTTGCCTCATTCACACCGCCAACGGTGAATTCAAGCGTCTCCGGCTGCCTTAACCCATCGCCTTCCCTGCCTGTTTCAAATGGCGCGCCGCCGCGGTAAGCCACATAACCGTCTCCCGTAGCGTCCACAAACATCTTCCCTTCCACGATGCAGGGCCCCCCAGGAGATGTAACCAACAGCCCTTTAATTTTCCCCTCCTCCTTTTCCACGTCCACAACCGCCGTCTGCAGATAAACGTCGGCTCCGCTGTCAACGGCCAGTTCCAGAAGCCGCCTCTTGGCCTCCTCCGGGTCCACATGGATTTCGCTTCCGTTCCTCGTTGTAATCAGCTCCACATCTTCGTGTCCCCGGTTCAAAAGGCCGCATACTTCATGATACATGGTATAAGGCGCCGTCCTCCCAAGAACCGGCTGCACATGTCCGGATGTCATCATTCCTCCCAAAACCCCAAACCGTTCAATGAGAGCTGTTTTCACCCCAAGCCTGGATGCAGATACGGCGGCAGCGATTCCTGCAGGTCCGCCGCCTGCCACCACCACATCGTACTGCAGCACTTGTTCAATATTTACCTTCATTTCTTTTTCGCATCCCCCTCCCCTGTACTTTTGGACCGATCTAAATTTTATGCGGTAAAAAACGCCAAAAGCGCTTTTACCTCGGCTTCACACTCTGCCTCTCAACCATATATGGCTCAATGACAATGTGTTCCACCTTTTTTTCCGGATTCTGGATCCGCTGCAGCAGGCACTTGGCCGCCTGTTCTCCCAAAGCTTCCTTGCGGATATTCACCACAGACAGCCCAGGTGTTGCATATCCGCAGAGAGAGGAATCCTCATAAGCCACAATGGAAACGTCGTCCGGCACCCGGATATGATTCTCATACAGATATCTCATAACCCCCAAGGCAATCTGACCATTTGCCGTTATCACCCCGTCCGGCCGGTTCCCCGCCTCCCAGAATTCCTTAAACGTTTCATAACCGCTTTCTCCTCGGTTTGATTTGCAGAAGATAACCCAGTCGAAATCAAACTCAATCCCGTTCTTGCCCACAAACTCGCTGACGGCTTTCACACGGGTATAGGAAGAGTGGAAATTCTTTGGGCTGTTCACCATGCAGATCTTCTTGTGCCCCGTATCCAACAGATGCTTGAGTTCCATCACGGTTCCTACGCCAGGATCCGCATATACGGAGTCAATCTCATCTTCATAGCTGTCTACACCTGCAATTACCATAGGAATACCGGTCGCCTGCATCTTCTTCATCAGTTTGGGGCTGTATGGATTTCCAACCAGAAACACACCGTCCACTCTCCGGTTTTTCACCACCCGCGGCAGTTCCTCTGGCTCATCCAGCGAACAGAAACGCTCCGTTATGACGCCATAATCCGTTTCCGCCAGCCCTAACATGATACCATTGCTGATGCTGTAGGAACACATGCCGGTGCTCTGGTTAAAATCATAGCTGAACTGGTCGGGGCTTCTGCTCTTGTCCACAAATACCACAAGGCCAAGGCTGTTATTCGTCTTGCTGCTCAGACCTCTCGCATTGTTATTGGGAACATAATTCAGTTCTTTTATCACTTCCAGCACATGCCGGCGCGTCTCGTCCTTTACCAACGGGTTATTATTCAATACAAGAGATACCGTACTCCTGGATACGCCTGCCTTGCGCGCTACGTCCCGTATCGTAACCATCTTCCCACCACCTTTAATTGATATGACTTCGTTTTTGGATCGGTCTAATTATATTTAAAGAATATACCATAACCATTTATTTGTCAATATCTCCGCCTGTAATTCTTTTTTATTTTCTAATTTTCCCATTAATCCTATAAAAAATGCCAATACAAAATCAGGGGCAAAAGAATGATCCCACTCTTTTGCCCCATTTTTTCACCACCGGTCTTTTTTAAACCGGTCTATTTACCTAAAAATCACCCGGCGCTCTTAACTCCCACCGTTTTCGTCACAATCACATCGCTGTCCGTCCCCAAAATCCCTTTTATCACCACGTCCCCGGCCGTTACCGGAGCGGATTTCCTGATTTTCCGTATCTCTTCCATAGCCTTCATAATATCTTTCTTGGGGATCGGCTTTGTCAGCCTTATGCTGGCTAACGGAAGTTCTCCGCCTGTCACCAGAATGGACGATGCAATCGTCCGGCGGGGATCGGTCAGTTCCTGGATCAGATAATCCTCACCTTTTTTGCACAGGTTTCCGCTTATGGACATCACTTTACCGTCTTCTACTTCTGCCTCTATCTCACAGCCGTTGGGGCAGATAATACATGTAATTTCTTTCAGCATATCACATTCACCTCCAGCTTTCCTTCACCAGCAAGTTTTTCCGCCTTAACCGGAATCTGTATCATCTCGGCAGGAACTGCTTTTTTCATCTTCTTCGACGCCACCTTCACTCCGTTCTGGCTTATGGTTATGGTGCAGTCTTTGAAATAACCGTTCACTCTCATGGAACAGCTCACATCTTTCCTGCCGCTGATTCTCTGCGGAATCACATGCCCGATGCCGTGTCCGGCTTCTACGGGAATTCTGCATTCTTCCAAATCACCATTTTTAACATATTTTGCCGCACTTTCGGCCAACGCCTCCGCTTCTAAGGATACAAAGTCCACCAGATCATGAACATGAAGCACGTTGCCCGCAGCAAAGATTCCAGGCACATTGGTCTGGAAATGCTCATCCACCAGAGCTCCGCTGGTTCTGCCATCCAGCTGAACCCCTGCGTCGATGGACAGCTCATTTTCAGGAATCAGCCCCACAGACAGGATCAGCGTATCACAGGAGTATTCTTTTTCAGTCCCCGGAATCGGCCTGCGGTTTTCATCCACCTGGGATACCGTCACCCGCTCCAGCCTGTTTTTACCGTGAATTTCAGTCACGGTATGGCTCAAATACAGAGGGATGTCGTAATCCTCCAGGCACTGCTTGATATTCCTGGCAAGACCGCTTGGATAGGGCAGAATCTCAAATACAGCCTGCACATGCGCCCCTTCCAGCGTAAGGCGCCTTGCCATGATCAGCCCGATATCACCGGAACCCAGTATGACCACTTCCTTTGCAGGCATCCGGTTATAGAGATTCATATACGCCTGGGCCACCCCTGCGGTGAAAACTCCGGCCGGACGCTCCCCAGGTATTCCAAGAGCTCCTCTGGTCCTTTCCCTGCATCCCATGGTAAGGATCACAGCCTTTGCCTGCCATTGTCTCAGTCCGTCCCTGGACGCTGCAGTGACCACCTTATCCTCCGTCACCTCCAGAACCGTAGTATCCGTCAGGCATTCGATCTGATATTTATGCGCCTCTTCTATAAAACGCTGGGCATATTCCGGGCCGCTCAGCGTTTCTTTAAAACGGGTCAGCCCAAAACCGTCATGAATGCACTGTCTTAAAATTCCGCCGGGCTGCTTTTCCCGTTCCAAAACCAGAATATCCCTGATTCCCAGCTCATAGAGCTTCACAGCCGCCGCCAGACCGGCAGGGCCGCCTCCGACAATAATCACATCCTTTTGTTCCATCCCGTTATTCCTCCCTCACCTTTCCGTTCAACACCCAGGAACCCTGTCTCGCGTAAACGATCTCCGTCTCTTTTTTTCCCAATTCCTCTTCAATCATCTGCTCAATTCTCATCTGGCAGTATCCGCCCTGGCATCTTCCCATCATGGAACGGGTGCGGTATTTAATGCCCACCATGGTATTCACTCCCAGGGGATTATGTATTGCCTGCAGAACTTCGGCCTTTGTCACTTTTTCACATCTGCAGATCACTTCGCCGTAGTCCGGGTTTTCCTCTATCAGCTTCGCCTGTTCCTCCGCTGAAAGCCCTTCAAAGCGGACAATCCCTTTTCTGTGAGGGTTAAAGCTCTCATTTTCCTCCAGCTTCTCCCGCTCCTTCATAAGGCTTATGGCATATCTGGCAATGGGAACGGCCGCAGTCAGGCCGGGGGATTCAATGCCGACCAGATTGATGGCATTGGGCGCAATCTCGTCCCTGATCTCGATCTTAAAGTCCTGGATCACCCCGTTTTCATCCACCCATTTAGGCAGTATTCCGGAGTAATTGCGGATCTGGTCTGCTTTACGGATATGCGGCCAGAGTTTGGATGCACTTTCCGCCAGGTAATCCATATTTTTCTGCGGCACACCATAATAAGTAAAGTCTTCCACCATATCCGCATTCGGCCCTACGGTCACATTCCCGTCAATGGTATTGGTAACATGGATTCCCATATATGTATTGCTGGGAACCGGATATACCGGCATAGGAAGCAGAGTGCCTAACCGCTTATCCAAAATGATGTAATCCCCTTTGGAACCGATCACC